>CAZVMY010000218.1:0-5703 GCA_964628955.1 uncultured Methylocystis sp. | reverse complement strand
CAAGGTGATCGTCGGCGACGGGCCGGCGCGCGGCGATCTTGAGAAGCGGTTCCCGGATGCGCATTTCCTCGGCGCCCATGTCGGCGAGGCGCTGGCGGAACTCTATGCCTCGGCCGACGTGTTCGTCTTCCCGAGCCGGACCGACACGTTCGGCATCGTGCTGCTGGAAGCGATGGCGTCGGGCCTGCCGATCGCGGCCTATCCCGTGATGGGTCCGCTCGACGTCGTCGGCGACACGGGCGCGGGCGTGCTCGACGAGGATCTGCGGAAGGCGGCACTGGCCGCGCTCGATATCCCGCGCGAGCACTGCCGCGAGGTGGCGATGCGCTACACCTGGCTCGAAAGCGCGCGCGAGTTCATCGAGAACGTCCGGATCGCCAACGCCGATGCCGAAACGGCCGCCGGATCGAACGCGGCCTGAGCCGGCGCAGGCGCTCTCAGCGCCCGAATTGGGGCGGCGGCTTCATGTGAACATGCGAACCTTCTGCTCGACCGGCAGCCGATCGATCGCCTCGACGGTGACCGGGCTCGATGCCGGCGCCTCGGCGACCATGTCCGCGCGCGGTGCCTCGGCGGCTGCCGCGCGCTCCTGAACGAGCGTCAGCGGCGCGGCGGCCGGCGGCGGCGGAGCGGGCGGCGGCGTCACGAAGAGCAGGTCGTCGTCGTGCAACTCCACCGCCGTCACCGCCGCGACGGCGGCCGCCATCGGCGGCATCGGCCGGACAGGCGCCTGGCCCGTCACGATCACACCGTCGATGTCGGACTGGCTGAGCGACGTCCCGCTCGGCATCGCGCGCCCCGGCGGTACGGCTTCCGGAACGCCGGAGAGATCGAACTTCCAGATCTCGATCATCGCGTTGATGCGCGTCTCGAGGAACCGCAGGACGTGCACGACCTTCTTGGTGCGTTGCGCGGTGAGGTCCTGGAACGAGCATGCGGTGTAGATCTCGGTCGCCTGCTCGTGCAATCCGTCGCAGATGCGGGCGTCGAGGCCCTGTTCGCGGAGCGCCCAGCCGAGTTCCTGGATGCGCTCGGCCGCGGCGAGGATTTCGGACGTGGCGTCTTCCGTCGCCTTCACGATGGCATCGAGTTCGCCTGACGCCTCGAGCAGATGGCTGTCCTCGCCCGTCGGTTGCTTGATGGCCTGGATTTCCTGGCGCGTGCGGGCGATCGCCTGCGACATCTCGATAAGGTCGAGCCGGAACTTGTCGACCTCGGTCGGCTCGCGCTTCTGCACCGCGATCGAGCGCTCGATGCGTTCCAGCGCGCCCATGAGCACGCCGGTGTCGGCCTGGCGGTTGCGTCGCGTGAACTCCGCGAGGAACCAGCGGCCCCGCGACGTCTCCATCACCGCGGCGGCGATGGCATCGTATTCGGCTTCGCTGAGAGGCGCCGTTGCGAGCTGCTGCGCCATGATCCGGTTCGCTCCGACTTCTGCCCTAGGCAGGTCGTGAACGGCCTGCGCGCGCGAGTGTCGGGCCGAACCCCCTAACGCGAGGTTTACTACGTTCAAATCGATCATGGACGCCCCGCCGGGCGGGATTGACCGCGGGCCGTGTCCGTGTCGCGCCCGGTTCCTATCGCACCCGGTCTCCGTCGAGCTGCCGCATCGACGACACGGTCGCCCACCGATTTTCGCCGAGGGTCGCCTGCCGGTTGCGGCACCGGCCGGGGACGCTCTAGAACTCGAAAGGCCGCCGGACGATGGAGGGGTTTTGAGCAGCTCAGCCGAGCCTCGCGCGACGATCCGTACGCTTCCCGAGGGTGTCGAGGCCGTTTTCAGCGGCCAATGGACCTCGGCTGCGAGCGATCAGATCGAGAATGCGGCCGAAGAACTGCTCGCGGCGGCGCAGGCGGCGGGGCGCGTGCGCTTCAACCTCTCGGGAATCACCAGGCTCGACACTGCCGGCGCGCTCGTCATCGACCGCTCGCGGCTCAGTCTCGAACAGGCCCGGATCCCGGTCGAGCTGACCGGCGCGGAGGCCAAGCACAAGATCCTGATCGACGAGGTTCTGGCGCGCGGCTTCAAGCCGCTCCCTGAGCGCAGGCCGGGAACCATCGTCGATTTCTTCGCCGAGATCGGCGAGGGGGTCGTCTCGGCCGGACGAGACTTCCGCGAGGGAGTGAGCTTTCTCGGCGAGTTCATGCTAGCGCTCGGCCGCTCGATCCTGAAGCCGTGGAAGTTCCGCTGGGCGGCGCTGTTCAAGCAGATCGAGGTTTTCGCCTTCCGCAGCGTGCCGATCATCGTGCTGATCTCGTTCCTGGTCGGCGCGATCATCGCGCAGCAGTCGATCTTCCAGCTGCAGTATTTCGGCACGACCGCCTTCGTCGCCGACCTGCTCGGGATCCTGATCCTGCGCGAGCTCGGCGTCCTGCTCACCTCGATCATGATCGCGGGGCGGTCGGGCTCGGCGATCACGGCCGAACTCGGCTCCATGAAGATGCGCGAGGAGATCGACGCGCTGCGCACGATGGGTCTGGACCCGATGGAGGTCCTGGTCGTTCCCCGCATCATGGCGCTGATCATCGGGCTGCCGATGCTCGCCTTCATCAGCGACATGGCGGCGCTGTTCGGCGGCGGGCTGGTCGCGTGGATCTACGGCGACATCAGCCCCGACGTGTTCCTGTCGCGGCTCCAGAACGCCATCAAGCTGAACACGTTTCTCGTGGGCATCATCAAGGCGCCGTTCATGGGGCTGGTGATCGGGCTGATCGCGACGCTGGAAGGGCTCGCGGTGCAGGGCTCGGCCGAATCGCTCGGCCGGCAGACAACGGCCTCCGTGGTGAAGGCGATCTTCATGGTGATCGTGGTCGACGGTCTTTTCGCCATGTTCTTCGCGGCAATCCGTTACTGATGGCGACGCTTACCCTCGACGACACGACCCTCGGCGCTCCCGTGCCCCACCGCGCGGACGACCGCGAGATGGTGATCCGCGTGCGCGACCTGTGCGTCGGCTTCGGTGACAAGCTGATCAACGACGGGCTGGAACTGGACGTCTGGCGCGGCGAGATCCTCGGGGTCGTGGGGGCGTCGGGGACCGGGAAGTCGGTGCTGCTGCGGACCATCATCGGCCTCGTCAAGAAGCTGCGCGGCACGATCGAGGTGTTCGGCCAGGACATGGACACGGCGAATTTCGCCGAGCGCCAGGCGATCGAACGCCGCTGGGGCATCCTTTTCCAGCAGGGAGCGCTGTTCTCCTCGCTCACGGTCAAGCAGAACGTGCAGGTGCCGATGCGCGAGTTCCTGCATCTTTCGGAGCGGATGCTCGACGAACTCGCGATGCTCAAGATCGATATGGTCGGGCTTACGCCCGACGCCGCCGACAAGCTCCCGTCCGAACTTTCGGGCGGCATGATCAAGCGCGCCGCGCTCGCGCGCGCGCTGGCGCTCGACCCGGAGATCGTCTTTCTCGACGAGCCGACTTCGGGGCTCGACCCGATCGGCGCGGGCGACTTCGACGAGTTGATCGCCACGATGCAGAAGACTTTGGGGCTAACCGTCTTCATGGTAACCCATGACCTCGACAGCCTCAGCACGATCTGCGATCGAATCGCGGCGCTCGGCGACGGCAAGGTCCTTGCCGAAGGTCCGATCGATCTGATGCGTCGCTCGGATCACCCCTGGCTCAAGGCCTATTTCACCGGTCCAAGGGCGCGGGCGGCCCTCACTGGTCGCAAGGGAGTTTGATCGCTTGGAGACCCGTGCCAACTACGCGCTGGTCGGTCTGTTCACCCTCTCGGTGATCGCCGCCGGCTTCGGTTTCGTCTACTGGTTCGCCCAGAGCGTCAGCAACGGCGCCAAGGCGGAGTACCGCATCGTCTTCAACGGTTCGGTGTCCGGCCTCTCGCGCGGCTCGCTGGTCCGTTTCAATGGCCTGCGAGTCGGCGAGGTCGCGTCGATCGACCTCGTGCCGGACGACCCCGCGAAGGTCGCCGCCGTCGTCGAGCTCGACCCCAAGACGCCGATCAAGACCGACACCCGTGCGCGGCTGGAAGTGCAGGCGCTCAGCGGCGCCGCGTCGATCCAGCTCACGGGCGGCTCGAATACAGCCGCGGCGCTCGCGACGCCGGACGGCACCGGCCGGCCGACGATCTTCGCCGACCGCTCGGATTTCCAGGACCTGCTCGAGACCGTGCAGCGCCTGTCCGGCCGCGCCGACGGCGTGCTGGCGCAGGTGGACAAGCTGCTGGCCGACAATCAGCAGCCGATCAACAACGCGATCCGCAGCGTCGAGGTCTTCGCCAAGGCACTCGCCGACAATTCCGCCGGCGTGAGCTCGTTCCTCGCGACGATCGGCGACACCGGGCAGCGGATTTCCTCGCTCGCCGTCCGGCTGGAAGCCCTCGCCGGCACCGCTGACACGATCCTGCAATCCGTCGAGACCGACCGGGTGCGCCGGATCGTGGCGAACGTCGAGGCGATCACCCAGAACTTCTCGGACAACGGGCCGAACATCGACAGCATCCTCACCGAAGGTGCGACGCTGACGCGCCGTCTGGCCGAGACCTCGATCAAGCTGGACGAGACGCTGACCGACATCGACCGGGCGGTGAAGGCGTTCGATGCGACCAGCATCAACCGCAGCCTCGCCAACGTCGAGAAGGTCACGACCGCGCTCGCGCGCAACGAACTCGAGATCGACAGCACGCTGAAGAACGTTGCGCAGATCGCCGAGACGCTGCGCGGGTCGTCCGAGAAGCTCGATCGCGTCCTGGTCGCGGCCGAGACCTTCCTCGGCACCAATCAGGGCGCGGCGCAGAGCGTCTTCGCCGACATCGGTGAAGCGGCGCGCGCCTTCCGCACCCTGTCGGAAAACCTCGACAAGCGCACCGCGGAACTCTCGACCGGCATCAACCGGCTGACCGGCTCGGGGGTGCGTGACCTGCAGGCCGTCGCGGGCGACACGCGCCGGGCGCTGAACGAGTTGAGCAACACCGTCCGCAGCATCAACCGCGATCCCACCCAGTTCATCCGCGGGGCGCGACCGCCGATTCCGGAGTACACGGGCTCGCGATGACGGCGCACATCACCGATCCGTCGCGCTTGGCCGGGCGCCTCGCCACACTCTTGGTCACGGGAACGCTGCTCGCGGCCTGCGCCGGCGGTCCGCCGCCCACGACCTATGATCTGTCGGCGCCGCGTCAGCCTCCCGCCGGCCGCGGCGGCGCCACGCTGGTGGTGGCGGAGCCCAGCGCCATCCAGGCACTCGAGACCGACCGGCTGATCGTGCGGACCGGCGGCGGCGTGGTCACGTTTCTCGGCGGCGTGCAATGGGTCGACCGCCTGCCGCGCCTGTTGCAGAACCGGCTGATCCAGACGCTCGAGAACGGCGGGCGGCTTCGCTCGGTCGGGCGTCCCGGCGACCGCATCACCGCGCAGTATCAGCTCACGAGCGACATCCGCACCTTCGAGGTTCAGGAGCAGTCCCGGGAAGCGGTGGTGGAGGTTTCGGTGAAGCTGGTTACCGAAGGGACGGGCCGGATCGCCGCGGCCCGGGTGTTCAGCGGGCGCGCGCCGGTCTCGGCGATCGACGGGGCCGGGGCCGCTGCCGCGCTCGACACCGCGCTGGGCAGCGTACTGCGCCAGATCGCCGCCTGGACCGGCCAGAACTGATGGCGGGCACCGCTTTGGGGTGAGGCCGCGGGGGTGGCCGGCCGCCTCTGACGTCCGGTCAGTCGAAACGACCGGAGGCGTGCGCCAGC
>CAZVMY010000217.1:0-5704 GCA_964628955.1 uncultured Methylocystis sp. | reverse complement strand
CCGCAATTCGTCAAGTCCCGGCAAGTCCGAAACCTTGTCCAACCCGAAATGCAGCAGGAAGTCGTCGCTCGTGCCGTAGGTGACGGGACGCCCCGGCACACGCCTGCGTCCGCGCATCTTGACCCAGCCGAGTTCCAGCAGGATGTCGAGCGTGCCCTTGTTGATCGTCACGCCACGGATCTCTTCGATCTCGGCGCGCGTCACCGGCTGGTGATAGGCGACGATCGCCAGCGTCTCCATCGCCGCGCGCGACAGCCGGCGCGGCTCGCCGACCGCCTTCACGAACAGATGCGCCAGATCGGGCGCCGTGCGCAGCGACCACCGTCCCGCCGTCCTGACGAGGGTGACGCCGCGGCCGGCATAATGCGCCTCGATCTCGGCCATGACGACCGCGACCGGCGCGCCGGTCGGCAACGCCGCCGCAATAACCGAATCTTCCACCGGCTCCGAGGCCGCGAACAGCAGCGCCTCGGCCACGCGGATTCCCGCCGCCACAGCTTCCTGCGCGCGGTCGATGCCGAGCCCGGTGTCCACCGGCCAGAGTCGTTTCAGCGCCCGTTCCATGCCGCGCAATGGCCCTTTCCCGTCATGCGACGCTCGCGCGCGGCATGCGACAGCGCATCTCGATCGGTGCGAACGCGCATTCCTGACGCAGCTCCACCCTGCCTTCGCGAACCATCTCCAGCACCGCCGCGAACGCCGATGCCCGAACGGTCCGATGCATCTGCGGCTTCACCGCATAGCGCAGCAAGAACGCGTCGAGCGGCGCCCAGTCGGCCAGGTCGCCGACCAGCCGTTCGAGCACGTCACGCGCCTCGGCGAGCGACCAGACGACGCGATGCTCGATCGTCACGCGCGCCTGCGCCTGCCGCTGCCGCCGCCGCGCATAGGCGTCGAGCAGATCATAGATCGTGGCATCGAAGCCCCGGCGTCCGGTCGCCGCGGACGTTTCGGGCATGCCACGGACGAAGACCTCGTGACCGAGTTGCGGCCGTCTGACGAGCGCCTGCGCCGCGGCGCGGATGGCCGCCAGCCTCGCGAGGCGCCGGGCCAGCGCGCCGGCGAGTTCGTCGGCCGGAACCTCGGTCGTTTCCGACGGCG
This sequence comes from uncultured Methylocystis sp., assembly GCA_964628955.1. GTDB lineage: Bacteria > Pseudomonadota > Alphaproteobacteria > Rhizobiales > Beijerinckiaceae > CAZVMY01. Next base: position 4,603 of record CAZVMY010000217.1, on the reverse strand, counting down.
GCCGCGGCAGAAGAAGACGGGACTTGAGATAGGCGAGCCAGGCCGCCATCACCAGATAATCGGCCGCGAGTTCCAGGCGGACGCGCCGCGCGGTCTCCACGAAGGCGAGGTACTGCTCGGCGAGCGCCAGAATCGATATGCGCTGAAGGTCCACCTTCTGGCGGCGCGCGAGTTCCAGCAGCAGGTCGAGCGGTCCCTCGAACCCGTCGACGTCGACGATCAGCGCGGGGTCGCCGGGGTCGCGTCCATCGTGATCGGTCGCGATGAACGACGCATGCCCCGGCCATTCGTCTCTCGACATGGCGGCGGCTTCCTTTGCCGCGACCATCGCCCCATCAGGCCAACGCCGCAAGCGCCGCGTCGAACCGCGCCCGCGCGTCCACAGGATCGAGCGGCTCCGGCAGGTGACGGATCCGGTCGAGCGCCGCGGCTGCGCGGCGCCGCGCCTGGCCCGCTAGCGGAGGGGTCGCCGCGGCGACCTCCCGCATTTCGTCCAGCGACCCGTTGCAATGCAGCACCACGTCGCATCCGGCAGCCAGGCTGTCGGCCGCGCGTTCGCCGAGCGTGCCCGAGAGCGCCTTCATCGACAGATCGTCGCTCATCAACAGACCGCCAAAGCCGATCTCCTCACGGATGACGCGCCGGACGATCTTGCGCGAGGTCGTCGCCGGCCGTCGCGGATCGAGGGCGGTGTAGACGACATGGGCGGTCATCGCGAGCGGCATATCGGCGAGGTGCCGGAACGGGAGGAAATCCTGCGCCTCCAGCGCAGCCTTCGGTGCGTCGACGACGGGCAGCGCCAGATGACTGTCCGCGGTGGCGCGGCCGTGCCCCGGGATATGCTTGATGACCGGAAGCACGCCGCCCGCGATCAGCCCTTCCGCCGCCGCGCGCCCGAGAACCGCGACCTCGCCCGGTTCGATGCCATAAGCCCGGTCGCCGATCACGTCGTGGCCGCCGGGAACAGGGACGTCGAGCACCGGGAGGCAATCGACCGTGATCCCGAGGCGGCGAAGATCGTGGGCGATCAGGCGCGCGCCGAGGCGGACGACCTCGCGACGGGTCAGCGGATCGTTGGCGTGCAGGGACGCAAGCTTGAGTGCGGCCGGATAGGCCGTCCAGTTCGGCGGGCCGAGCCGCTGGACCCGGCCGCCTTCCTGATCGATCAGGACCGGCGCATCGGCGTGTCCGACGGTGGCCCGCAGCTCGTCCACCAGCGCCCGGACCTGGTCCGGGTCCGTCACGTTGCGGCGGAACAGGATGAAGCCCCAGGGGGCCGCGTCGCGGAAGAACGCGCGTTCGTCCGCGCTCAGCACGGTGCCGGCGCATCCCAGGATACAGGCGGACGTCACGCGAGAGACAGACCCGGCGCCTCGAGCGGCACGATCGCACGACCGGCCGGGAGCAGTCCCCGCGCCGACATCGCGATCAGTTCCGTGCGACGAAGCATTTGCCGCCCTCGGCCTTCAGCTTCTCGCAGACCGAGACGGCCTCTTCGCGGCTGAAACTGCCGACGCGGACCCGGTAGACCGTACGGCCCCCGACTTCGGCGCGGCGGATGTTGGGAGAATAGCCGCTCAATGCGTCGAAGCGCCCCCGCATCTCGTTGAACGCGCTCCGCGCAGAAGCCTCGCTGCCCTCGGCGGTGAGCTGGATCGTGAACGCGCCGCCAGCAGCGGCGGGTTCCTGCCCGACGGGAGCGGCCGCGACCGGTGCGACGCTGGCCACCCGTGCCGCCGTCCGCTGACCGGGCGCAGGCGTCAGCCGCAGCGGACCGCCGTCGGCGTCGGACGCAGGTGCCGCGGCAGCCAGTCGCGGCGGCGTCGAGGCTGGTGTCGGCGTCTGTGTCTGTGTCTGCGGCCTCGCACGTGGTGCTTCGGTGCCCGGCCGGACCGGTGTCCCGGCAACGCTGGTCTGAGGCGCGGGCCGGGCGGCAGCCGTGGCTTCGCCAGCCTCGTCCGTCCGGATCGGGATGGCCTTGACGGGGCGCGGCACAGCGGGTGTCGCCGCGACCGACGCAATATCCGCAGGCGGCAACGTCGCAACGCTCGCCACCGGCTGGCCGGGAGGCGCCACGCTGCGGGATGCCGGCTGCGACGCTCCGGGCGCCGACGCTCCGGCGATCGGGAAGCCAGCAGGCGCGAGACCTGCCGCTGCGACCGGATCAGGACGGGCCGCCACGGCCTCGGCGCCCGGCGGGGCGACGACGAACGACTGCACGGTCCGGGTCGGGGGCGGAAGGTCCGGTCCGCGCAGCCCTTCGGCGGCACGCGAGACGTCCGTCGCCCGCGGAACGTCGGAGGCACGCGGCACGACGACGCCGGGGCTCGGCGAAGCGCCCACTGGCGGCTGGGTCGCGATGATGACGGGTGCTCCGGCCAGAACCTGCCGCGGCGCCGATTCGACCTTCGGCACGGCGGCCAGATCGACCGGCTGCTCCTCCCGCGGCAGGGTCCGCGAGCCGGAAGGGCTGTCCTGCACCCGCTCCAGGATCTGGGTGTTCTGGTTGGGCACGACGACGCCGCCGGGGTTGGCCGGCTTTTCCTTCGTCGGCCCCGGTCTGGCGGTGATCACGGGCGGCTCCTTGGCCGCGACCGCCGGCTGCGACACGCGGCCCAGCCCGAGCACGGCCGCGACGCCGACTACGGCAACGCCCAGCACGGCGCCGGCGATGATGAGGCCCTTGCGCGATGCACGGCGTGGCATCGGAGCGGCTTCTGCCGGCATCTGATCGATCGGATAGGCCGCATGCTCCGGCAAAGCGTCCGAACGCATCATGTGTTCAGCCTGCGCCGGCTCCATTGCCGGGTGCTGATCGGGCGCGAGCACGGCCGCTGGCGGCGCGTCCTCGGCGAATGCCGGCCGCAGCGGCGGCGTCGCGGGATCGGGAAACAGCGGTTCTATTCGGGGCGCGGCGCCCTTGCGATCGCCGCCGACCACGGCGCGAAGCTGATCGAGAAGCGCCGAATCGGCGTCGAGCCGGGCGTTGTCAGCCGGACGTTCGCGCGTCGCGTCGTCACGGCCCACGATCCGGGCGAGTTCAGCAAGCGGATCACCGGTCGGAACACGGCGTACGGGAGCAGCCTGCCTGAGCTGCTTCTCGAGTTCGTCGAGGTCGATTGCGGGGCGGATACGCGCGTCCTGATTCATGATCGCCGCTCACTTTCAACGCGGACCAGACAACGACCGGCTGCCGCACGACTGGCTCCGACGCGGCAGGTCCGGATTGCCTCAACGCATTTCGTCAGGCGCCTGTACGCCTAGAAGGGCAAGCCCCGACGCCAGCACGGTCCTTGTCGCCGACACGAGGGCAAGCCTAGCACAGGTTGACCTTGTGTCAGCGTCGTTAACAAAGCGTAACGCCGCAACATCTTTTCCGCGATTCCAGAGCGCGTGGAAGGCCGCCGCAAGATCGTAGAGGTAAAACGCCACCCGGTGCGGCTCGCGGGCCAGCGCCGCCTGCTCCACCAGCCGCGGATACTGCGCGAGGAGCCTGAGAACCGCCGCCTCCGCCTCGTCGGACAGCACGCCGAGATCGGCCGTCGCGAGCGAGGCCGGCCCCAGATCGAGCGCGGGATGCGCCGATGCCGCCTGCCGGAAGACCGAGCAGCAGCGGGCGTGGGCATACTGGACGTAGAAGACCGGATTGTCCTTCGACTGCTCGATGACCTTGGCGAGGTCGAAATCCAGAACCGCGTCGTTCTTGCGGTAGAGCATCATGAACCGCACCGCGTCGCGGCCGACTTCCTCCACCACCTCCCGAAGCGTCACGAACGTGCCGGACCGCTTCGACATCTTCACTTCGACGCCGTTCCGCAGCAGCTTGACGAGCTGGCAGATTTCGATGTCGAGCGTTCCTTCGCCGCCGGTGATGGCGGCGACCGCCGCCTTCATCCGCCGGATGTATCCCCCATGATCGGCGCCCCAGACGTCGATCATCAGCGGGAACCCGCGTGCGAACTTGTCGCGGTGGTAGGCGATGTCGGCAGCGAAATAGGTGTAGCCGCCGTCGGATTTCAGCAACGGCCGGTCGACATCGTCGCCGAACGCCGTGGAGCGGAAGAGCGTCTGCTCGCGGTCTTCCCAGTCCTCCGCGGACTGGCCTTTCGGCGGCGGCAGTCGGCCCTCGTAGACGAGACCGCGGCGTGTCAGGTCTTCGAACGCGACACGCACGGCCGCGCCATCCCCGGCATGCAGCGTGCGTTCCGAGAAGAAGACGTCGTGCCGGATGCCGAGCGCCGCGAGATCGTCGCGGATCATCGCCAGCATCCCCTCGATGGCGACGCCCCGGACGACCGGCAGCCAGTCTGCCTCCGACCGGTCGAGCAACGCCTCGCCATGTTCGGCCGCGAGCCGCTCTCCGATCGGCTTCAGATATTCGCCCGGATAGAGGCCCTCCGGGATCGGACCGATCGTCTCCCCGATCGCTTCGCGGTAGCGCAGGAACGCCGAGCGCGCGAGCACGTCGACCTGCGCGCCGGCGTCGTTGATATAGTATTCGCGGGTGACGACGAAGCCTGCCGCGTCGAGCAGATTGGCGAGCGCGTCTCCATAGGCCGCGCCGCGGCAGTGACCGATGTGCATCGGCCCGGTCGGGTTGGCG
>CAZVMY010000216.1:0-5711 GCA_964628955.1 uncultured Methylocystis sp. | reverse complement strand
CATGCGCTCGAATTGTCGATGACGACGGCACCGGCGGCCGCGATCTTCGGCGCCCATTCGCGCGAGTGGTCGCCGCCCGTCGACATCAGGACGATGTCCGTTCCCTTGAAATCGTAATGGTCGACCGCCTTGACCCTCAGCGTCCTGTCGCCGAAGGACACGTCCATACCGATGCTGCGCGTCGACGCCAGCGCCACCACCTCTGAAGCGGGAAATGCGCGCTCCGCGAGAATGCCGAGCATCTCGCGCCCGACGTTCCCCGTGGCACCGACGACGGCGACCCTGTAACTCATCGTTGACTCTCCGGATCGAAGTTCCGGCAGCTTAACCGGAGGATCGCCTTCATAGGCGAGCATGCGCCTTCGTGCAACGCAGGCAGGCCTGCTGCACGCCCCGGTGGGGACCGGGATCGGAACAGGGTGTTTCATGCGTACCGCGGGACAGGCCCGGGCAGAACTGCTCGGCAGCTTCTCGGGATTTGTCGTCCACGATCCCGCGGCGGAACGCCGGCGGCGGATCGTCGCCCTCGCGTCCGGCGCGGGCTGGCTGGCGGGCACCGTCTACGGCACCTGCCTGGCGGCTGTGCGATCGATCCGGCAAGCCAGCGGGTCGCGCTGGACGGTCGCGTTCGACGCTGCCGCATACCGACCCGCCGTCGCAGGGCTCTGCCGAAGCCTTCCGCGCGGGATCACTGCGCTCTTGCAGCCGCTCACAGACGGCTTGAAAAGGCGCCTCATCCTGAGGCGCGAGGCTCGTTCGCTAGGCTCAGCCGCACCTCGGGAGGACGAATCGGCAGGTTCCCGACGGTCTCGTCGGAGCTGGACGATCGTCTGGCTGCCGAGGCTCCCGTTCGGCAAGCTGCGCAGTCTCGACCTGAGGTCGGGGTTCGCTGCCGTGGTGCGCGCCACGCTTCGCCGCGCGGTCATGGAACCGCAGCCGCTCCTGGCGCTCGCGGCGACGGTCGTCGCGATCGGCTTCGCCAGCCAGATTTCGCTGCCGGCCGTCGGCCAGACCACCCTGGCGGCGTCGCCGGCTTCCCCCCCGACGGCCGCGGAGACGCCGGGCTGGACGCAGGTCCGCCGCCCGATCGAACTGTTCGTCCTGGAATCCCCCGAACTCGATCGCGCCGAAGCGCGCTACGCGAGCCGGCACAATCGCGCCGGGCACCGCGAGGACAGCCTCGGCTGGGGCAACCTGGGCACGAGCGGCCCCGGCGCGGCCAAGGCCCATGCGGTCGTGACCATCGGCCGGTCGGAAGACGCGGCGTCGTCCTCGCTGCTGGTGCATACCGCGCGGCGTGCGGCGCTGGACGGCATTGCCGTGGTGCGCAGCGCCCGGCCGCAGCCGATGCAGACCAAGTTCGGCGAGTTCGAGGTCGCCGACATGGCCTTCTCGGTCGTCGACGGCGCCGAAAGCGCCTGCATGGCGTTCCGCCACGTCAGGGAGGGAACCGATGTCTGGATCTCGGGTTGGCTCTGCAACGGCCGGAAGGTCGTCGACCGGCCGGGTCTCGCCTGCATGCTCGACCGGCTGTCGCTGATGAAGGCCGGCGAGGACAAGGTCCTCAGAGCCGTGTTCACCGAGGCCGAACGCCGTCGGGTGATGTGCCCGACCTCCAGGCTCTCGACAGGGCGCAGGCCGCACTGGCTCGACGCCGACGGGCGGCCGCCCGCGATCCGCGAGGCGCTCGCCCCGGTCAGAGGCCGCTGAGGTTCTGGTCGCCGGGCCTGCAGGACGTGCGCTGGCGCACATCCGCGGCATCGGGCGAAGAGTTACTTCCGCTTCATCGATCGCAGGCTATTGTGCCACCGCAACCACGAGGTCAGCCATGCGCGCCGCCGCCGTTCTCACGATCCTCATCGCCGCCGTCACCCTGACGACCGCGGCCGACGCGCAGACCCGGCGCCGCTCGACGATGATCATCGACGTCACGCCGCGGTCCTTCCTGGACGCGGGCAGGACTGTCCCCGTCGGAACCTATTCCAGCTACGTCTACGACCAGACCCCGTTCAGCGTCGGCACCGAACGCGGCCGTGGTCTGTTTTCCGATCTCAACCTGCCCGACCGTTTCTCCGCCGGACGACCGGTCACGGTGGACTTCCGCGCGCCGGATTTCCTGCGCAAGTAGTTCGGCCCCGGTCTCGAGCGCGAGCGGGGGTCTTCAAAGAGACCTTCCCTGCATCAGCCGGGGCAAGCTTCCGGCCGTAGCGGCAGCCCGGCCGATGAAAAAATCCTTGGCCGGACGCAGGCGGTCGACCATGCCAAGGCCGAGGTCGCGCAGCGCGCGCAGGGGCCCGCTGTCGTTCGAAAACAGCCGATTGAGGGCATCGGTGGCCATTGCCATCGAGGCGCTGTCGAACCGCCGGGCGCGTTCGTAGACCGCGAGGGCGGTCTCGTCGCCGGGGTCGTAGCCGAGCCGCATGTGATCGACGACCGTCTCGGCGAGCGCGGCCGCGTCCTTCATGCCCAGATTCAGGCCCTGCCCCGCGATGGGGTGGATCACGTGCGCCGCGTCGCCGAGCAGGGCCAGCCGGGTCGCGACGAACCGTCGCGCGAGACCCAGTTCGAGCGGATAGATCGCCACGCGATCGATGGACCTCGGCCGGCCGAACTCCAGCCCCATGCGCCGCTCCAGCAGTCTGTCGATGTCGTCGGCGTCCAGCGCGGCGATGCGCCGGGCATCCTGCGTCCGTTCGGTCCAGACCACGGAGCAGCGGTTGCCGGCGAGCGGCAGCGTCGCGAACGGCCCGGCCGGAAGGAAATGCTCGATGGCGCGGCCGTCATGCGGCCGCTCGTGCTCGACCGTCAGGGACAACGCGCTCTGCCTGTAACGCCAGCCGTAGAAGGGAATGCCCGCCTGTGCCCTGAGTCTCGATCGGGCGCCGTCCGCCGCGACGAGAAGACGGGCTTCGCCCGCGCCGGTGCCGGTCCCGAGCGAGAGCCGACAGTCTTGCGGGGAGAAAGACAGGATTGGAGCGGCGATACACGCGATGCCCAGATCCGCCGCCCGTTGCCGCAGGGCCGCAGCGAGCGGCGCGTTTCGCACCATGTGCGCGAACGGCTCCTCGTCGCCCACGCGGCCCTCGAACGTCAGGAAGAACGGACGCACCGCGGCGCCCAGCGAGCTGTCGCCGATGGACATCGAGCGGATCGGTTGCGCCTCGCCGGCAAGTTCCGACCAGAGCCCCAGCACGTCGAGCATGCGCCGCGTGCCCGCCGAAACGGCAGAGGCCCGCGGGTCGTCCGCGCCCGACGGCCTCGCGAATCCCGGATCGAAGACGGCGATGCGGCAGCCCGGGCCGAGCCCCTGACGGGTGGCGATGGCGAACGTCAGCCCCGCCAACCCGCCGCCGGCGACGGCAACGTCGAGTGGGGGAACACCGGGACTCGAACGGATCATGACGCTCCTTCGCAAGCGTGACCGCCGGGTTCAAGCGCCGGCTTGACGCGGGGCCATGCGGGCGCGTTCATGCCGCTCCCGCCACGTCTTCTGGACACCCGCTCGGGCCGATCCGACCGGGCGCCGATCCCGGACCCCCTATGACCGCCATCGCCGATCTCCTGACGATCCTCGACCTCGAACCGCTGGAGCACAACCTGTTCCGCGGTCGCAGCCCCCAGGTTGGCTGGCAGCGGGTCTTCGGCGGTCTCGTGATCAGCCAGGCACTGGTTGCGGCCACCCGAACGGTGGAAGGCCGCACCGCCCATTCGCTGCATGGGTACTTCCTGCTGCCGGGCGATCCCGCCGTACCGATCATCTACGAAGTCGATCGGATCAGGGACGGGAGGAGCTTCACCACGCGGCGCGTGGTCGCGATCCAGCATGGCGCCGCGATCTTCTCGATGTCGGCGTCGTTCCATGCGGACGAACCCGGCCTCGAGCACGAGATGCCGATGCCCGACGTTCCGCCACCCGAGTCGCTGCCGAGCGAGCGCGAGATCGCGGCGAACTTCGTAGAGCGGCTGCCTCCCAACATACGGCGCTATTTCGAGCGGGAGCGGCCGATCGAGGTGCGACCGACCGACCTGGCGCGCTACGTGGGGCAGGGCCGCAAGGGCGAGGCCCCGCGCCAGAACGTCTGGATCAGGGCGACCGGGCCGTTGCCGGACGATCCGGCAATCCATGCCTGCGTCCTCGCCTATGCTTCGGACATGACGCTGCTGGACACCGCGCTGGTCGCGCACGGCAAGCTGATCTTCGACCGGGACATCCAGGGCGCGAGCCTCGACCACGCGATGTGGCTGCACAGGCCGTTCCGGGCCGACCAGTGGCTCCTCTATGCGCAGGACAGCCCCAGCACCGGCGGTGCACGCGGCCTCACGCGCGGCCTGATCTTCGAGCAGAGCGGGCGGCTGGTGGCTTCGGTGGCCCAGGAAGGCCTGATCCGGCCGCGCAGCGATCGCGCCGTCTGAGGGGTCGCCGGAGGCGCCGCTACTGCATATTCTTTAGGCAATTGTCGAATTCCTGAACGCGTTCAGCGGCTCCGGCCGTCTCTGACGCGCCGACTCCTGCCGCAGGTTGCACGGCGGCGGCCCACCACCCGGTCTGGCACGGCTCTTGGTTTGCTCTCTGCGGGCAACAGCGTTCCGACACGGTCAGGTCTCCCCGCCCAGACCTCCGGAACGAGGGGACACGAGTGATGAAGATAGTCGTAGCGATCATCAAGCCGTTCAAGCTGGAGGAGGTCCGCGACGCGCTGACCGCGCTCGGCGTGCACGGCATGACGGTGACCGAGGTCAAGGGATATGGCCGGCAGAAGGGCCATACCGAGATCTATCGCGGTGCCGAATACGCCGTCAGCTTCCTGCCGAAGGTGAAGCTCGAGACCGCCGTCGAAAACGGGCTGGTCGACCGGGTGGTTGATGCCATCGCGCAGGCCGCCCGAACCGGCCAGATCGGTGACGGCAAGATCTTCGTTCATTCGATCGAGAGCGCCGTCCGCATCCGGACCGGCGAGCGCGACCAAGATGCGCTGTGACCCGATGCCCGGCGACGCTTTCCAGGAGTACTCAAGGATGACTGCTCGATTTGCACGAACCGCCGGCCTCGCCGGCCTCGCCCTGGTGGCGCTCGCTCTTCCGGCGCTGGCGCAGGCACCGGCCGCGCCGGTCCCCAACAAGGGCGATACCGCCTGGATGCTGATCTCGACCGTGCTGGTGCTGCTGATGACGGTGCCCGGCCTGGCGCTGTTCTACGGTGGTCTGGTGCGCAGCAAGAATATGCTGTCGGTGCTGACGCAGGTGTTCGGCATCGTCGCCCTGGTCTGCCTGATCTGGGTGACCTACGGCTACAGTCTGGCGTTCACCAACGGCGGCGCGCTGAACGACTGGGTCGGCGGCTTCTCGAAGGCGTTCCTCGCCGGCGTCAAGCCCGAGTCGGTGGCTGCGACCTTTTCCAACGGCGTCGTCATCCCCGAAATGGTCTACATGGCCTTCCAGATGACCTTCGCCTGCATCACCCCGGCTCTGATCGTCGGCGCGTTCGCGGAGCGGATGAAGTTCTCCGCACTGGTGCTGTTCACCGTGCTGTGGGTGACCTTCGTCTATTTCCCGATTGCGCATATGGTCTGGTACTGGGCCGGCCCGGACGCCGTCGCGACTGCCGCCAAGGCACTGGCCGATGCCACGGACGACGCAGCCAAGAAGACCGCGCAGGCAGCGCTCGATGCGGGCAACGCGGATGCCGGCAAGATCTTCCCGTGGGCGGCTCT
>CAZVMY010000215.1:0-5742 GCA_964628955.1 uncultured Methylocystis sp. | reverse complement strand
CGGTCCGGCGTTGGCGACGCGTTCGCGGCCATTCCGGGCTGGTCGCCGGCTGCGATGGTCGGGCCGGGCTCCTCGACGGGAGCCGCCGGCTGCGCGGGCGGGTCCCAGACGGTGCGGTCCGGCGCGCTGGTCTTGGCCGCCGCGGACGTCGTCGGACCATCGCCGCCGGGCATATCGACCTGGGCCCGTTCCGGACTGGCCGCGCCGGTTTCCCCGGCATCCGTCGAACTCGACACCGGCTTGAGGTCTATCGTCGGAGCTTTCCGGCGTCGGCCCGGGACGGTCTCGGCCTTGCCGGTCCCGCTTTCGCGCTCATCAGGCATGTTCATCTCCCGTCCGCCGCGTCGTGATTAGAGCCGTTGACCGGTGCTTGCAACGCAACTGCGGCGTCTCAGCGATCGAGCATGTCGAGCAGCGCGTCGAGACTGGGCCGCGCCGGCACCTCCACGGCCCGGCAGCCGAGGGTTGCGAGCTCGGCCGCAACCGCCGCCGAAAGACACAGATGACGGAGGCTTCGGGCCGCTTCCGTCAGGTCCGCTTCGGTAACCAACTTCGCGAAGACCGCCGCCGAGCGGGGCGAAAAATGCGTCGCCACATCGAGCGAACGTGATGCCAGCCCCTCGGCGAGGGCCGGCGGCAGCCACTCGACCGGCAGCGTCTCGTAGAGTTCAAGCACCCTCACGTCGACGCCCGCCGCGGCGAGGCCAGTCTCGAAATCGGGCCGCCGCGGCCGACCCGCAAGGTAGAGGAGCGCGGCGTCGCGCGGGATGGTCGCCGCCACGGTCGCGGCCAGGGCCGCGCCGTCGCCGGAACCCTCGATCACCCGTCGATGACCCGCGGCGCGGGCGGCGGCGGCGGTTGCCGCACCCACGACGAAGCAGGGCCGATCGCGCCAGGGTGCCGTCAGGCCGCCCGGCGCCGCCCGGAAGGCATTGGCGCTCGTTGCGGCGATCGATGCCGCGCGAGGGTCGGGGTCCGGCGTCGGCAGAGCGCGAACCACCAGAAGCGGAGCCAAGACGGCCGTATGGCCGCGTGCCGCGATCGCCGCGGCGGTGCGAGGACCGTCAGATTCCGGCCGCGTGACGAGCACGCGCATGGGTCACCGCTCGAACAGGTCGGGCGGCAGTCGTGGCTTGATCTCGTGCCCGAGGCGTGCGCCGAGCGCGTCCGGCGGTTCCCCCGCGGCCTGGATGCCGGCGACGGCGTAGGCCGCGCGCCCGTCGGGCTTCAGGACCAGACCCTCGAACCCGACCAGCCCCTCCGTCTCGCGGGCATGCCCGGCGATGGGCGTGCGGCAGGATCCGTCGAGCACGCCGAGGAAGGCCCGCTCGACAGTGACGCAGCGCGTCGTCGACGCGTCGACGATGGTCGCGCAGGCGGCTCTCGCGACCGCGTCCTCCGTCCGGATCACGAGAGCGATCGCGCCCTGCGCCACCGCCGGGATGAACGTCTCTGCCGGCAGCACCGACGTGGCCTCGGCGGCGAGGCCCAGACGATTGAGCCCGGCCATCGCCAGGATCGTGGCGTCGACCTCGCCGCTCGCCACCTTGCGCAGCCGCGTGTCGACGTTGCCGCGGATGAGAACCACGGTCAGGTCGGGCCGCAGCCGGCGCACGAGCGCCTCTCGGCGAAGCGAGGCCGTGCCCACTACCGCGCCTGGAGGCAGTTCTTCCAGTGTCGCGGCCCGGCGCGAAATGAAGGCGTCGCGAGGGTCCTCGCGCGGCAGGAACCCGGCCGCCATCAACCCCTCGGGCAGCGTGGTCGGCAGGTCCTTGCCGGAGTGCACGGCGACGTCGATCCGATGCGCGAGCTGCGCGTCGTCGATTTCCTTCGTGAACAGGCCTTTGCCGCCGATCTCCGACAAGGCCACGCCGGATGCCTGGGAGCGGTCGCCGGAGGTGCTGATCACCTCGATCGCGAACCGCACCTCGGGCTCGCCCAGCGTCGACGCGAGGCGTGCGCGCACTTCGCGCGCCTGGGCAAGGGCAAGCGGGCTGCCGCGCGTGCCGATGCGCAGCAGGGGCGTGGACGGCGTCGGCATGGAATGGAGTCCCGTTTGCGTCGCGGAGGCCGCCGACTATAGGGTTCAGTCTCCCGCTTCGATAGAGTCGATCGGACTTCCCCGGATGCTCGTGCTCGGCCTGGAAACGACCTGCGACGAGACGGCCGCGGCGGTCGTCCGTCGCCATCCCGACGGTCGCGGCGAAATTCTCTCGAACGAGGTGCTGTCGCAGATCGCCGAACATGCGCGCTACGGCGGCGTCGTGCCGGAGATCGCCGCACGCGCCCATGTCGACATGATGGACCGGCTCGTCGCCCGCGCGCTGGTCGGCGCAGGCCTCAAGGTGGCCGGTCTCGACGGCGTCGCCGCGGCGGCCGGGCCGGGGCTGATCGGCGGCGTTCTGGTCGGGCTCACCACCGCAAAGGCGCTGGCGCTGGTGGCAGGCAAGCCGTTCTCGGCGGTCAATCATCTCGAGGCGCATGCGCTCACGCCGAGACTGACGGACGGCGTCCCGTTCCCGTATCTGCTGCTGCTGGTGTCGGGCGGGCACACCCAGCTCGTGGCCGTGAAGGGTGTCGGCAACTACGTCCGGATCGGCACCACGGTCGACGATGCCGTCGGCGAGGCCTTCGACAAGGTCGGCAAGCTGCTGGGGCTCCCCTATCCCGGCGGCCCTTCAGTGGAGAGGGAGGCCGAGCGCAGCACGATCGAGCGCTTCGACCTGCCTCGGCCGATGCTCGGGCGGCCGGAGCCGAACTTCTCGCTCTCGGGGCTCAAGACGGCTGTCAGGCTCGCCGCCGAAGCGATCGCGCCGTTGACTGCAACCGACGTCTCGGATCTTTGCGCTTCGTTCCAGGCGGCGGTCGTGGACGTCATCGTCGACCGTACCCGGGTCGGGCTCCGTGTGTTCCGCGAGCGGGTCGGTCATCCCTCCGCACTGGTGGTGGCCGGCGGCGTCGGCGCGAACCGCGCCATCCGGCGTGCCCTGCAGCGGCTCGCCGCCGAGGCGGGGCTGCGTCTGGTCGTGCCGCCGCCCGCGCTGTGCACCGACAACGGTGCGATGATCGCCTGGGCCGGCATCGAGCGCCTGTCGCTCGGTCTGGCCGATCCGCTCGATGCCCCGGCCCGCGCGCGCTGGCCGCTCGATCCGGTGGCGGCGCTGCCCGGCGCCCGGGCCTGAAGCCGTGGTCGGGCGCGTCGGAATCGTCGGCGCGGGCGCCTGGGGTACCGCCCTCGCCCATGTCTTTCACCGGGCCGGCCGGCCCGTGACGCTATGGAGCCGCGATCCCGCCCGGGCGGCGGAGATCGCGTCCCGCCACCAGAACACCCGGGCCCTGCCCGGACTGACCCTCGCGGACGGCATCCGTCCGACCGCCGATCTCGGCGCCGTCGCAGGCTGTCAGACGGTGGTGCTCGCCGTCCCGGCCCAGGCGACGCGGCAGGTGCTCGAGGCGCTCGGACCGCTGCTGCGCCCGGCGATCCCGGTGATCTCCGCCGCCAAGGGGATCGAGCGCGAGACCGGACTGTTCCTCAGCGACCTCGTCGCAGACCTGCTGCCCCGATCGCCCGTGGCGGTCCTCTCCGGTCCGGGCTTCGCCGCCGACGTCGTGGCCGGGCTTCCCACCGCCGTGACGCTCGCCTGCGCGGACCCGATCATCGCGGCCGGTCTCGCGCAGTCGCTGGCCTCGCCCGGGTTCCGCATCTACCACTCGACCGACGTGCGTGGCGTAGAGATCGGCGGTGCCGCCAAGAACGTGCTCGCGATCGCCGCAGGCGTCGTGATCGGCCGCGGCCTCGGAGAGAGCGCGCGCGCCGCGCTCGTGACCCGCGGTTTCGCGGAACTGCGCCGCTTCGGCGAGGCGCATGGCGGTCGGGCCGAGACCCTGATGGGGCTTTCCGGCCTCGGCGATCTCATCCTGACCGCTTCGTCGCAGCATTCGCGGAACTTCGCGCTCGGCTTGCGGATCGGCGGCGGTATCGCCGTCGAGGACGCGCTCAGTTCCGGCAGTCTCGCGGAAGGCGCCGCAACGGCGTCGATCCTCGTAGGCCTCGCCCGCGCCCGGGCGGTCGAGATGCCGATCGCAGCCATGGTCGATGCCGTCCTCCAGGGCTGGGTTACCGTGGACGGAGCCCTCGAAGCCCTGATCAATCGTCCGCAGAAGGCAGAATGACAGCGATGCGCCACTGGCTGTTCAAGTCCGAACCCGAGTCCTGGTCCTGGGAGCAGCAGGTCGCGGCCGGGGCCGCCGGCACGCACTGGAACGGCGTGCGCAACCATCTCGCCAAGCAGCAGATGATGGCGATGCGGCTCGGCGACCACGGCTTCTTCTACCACTCGAACGAGGGCAGGGAGATCGTCGGGATCGTGGAGGTCATTCGCGAATACTATCCCGATCCGACCGATGCCACGGCCAGGTTCGGCATGGTCGACGTCAAGGCCGTGCGGCCGCTGCCGCAGCCCGTGACGCTCGGGACGGTCAAAGCCACCCCGGCACTGGCCAAGATGGCACTGGTCACCTCGATGCGGCTGTCGGTACAACCGGTTACGGATGAAGAGTGGGCGCTCGTCTGCCGAATGGGTGGGCTCCCGTAGATGGCCGGGGAGTTTGGGCAATGCATATCGAGATTGGCATCATCGAGCCGGCACGGATCGCTGCCGCGAACGCCGCGGCGCTCGCGCTCGTGGCGACGCAGCTTCCGGCGCTTGCCCGCGCACCAGTCCAGATCGCCAAGACAACGCTTGCAGCCGCGACCTGCGCCGTCCTGATGCAGAGCTGGCACGTGCCGGTCGGCCCGTCCGAACTGCACCTCATCGGCGCGACCACGACCTACCTGCTGTTCGGTTTCGCTCCGACCCTCGTCGGTTTCGCTCTCGGCCTTCTCGCGCAGACGCTTATAGAACCGCAGGATCTGCAGCATATCGGCGTCAATGCGCTGTCGTTGATGCTGCCGTTGGTGCTCGTCCACGTCGCCTATGGCCGTCGGCTGTTCGCCGAGACGGGGCGGGAGCGTTTCAGCCTTGCATGCGTGCTTGGACTTGACGTCGGCTACTACGCGGGTGTCGCTGCCATGGTGGCATTCTGGCTGCTGATTTCGAACGAGCCCTTCGCCGTTTCCGCCTGGGCCGGCTGGGCCGTCGCCTATCTGCCGGTCTTCCTTTTCGAAGCGCTGTTCTCGTTCGCGACGATCCTGTTGCTGCGCAGCTGGCGGCGAACCGGGCTGGTTGCCGGCTTGACGGAGGTCCCGAGGCTGCGGTTCGCCTGACGACCCGGGCGACCAAAGTGCGAGAGCGCCGGCCTTGTTCGGCGCCGATGCCTCTTGCTAAACGCCTGACAACGAAAGGGCGCGCCGCGTGACGGGCGACGCCGGTGGAGGAACGTGATGTCCGAGAAGACCTATCCGGTCAGCGCCGAATGGGCGCAACGGGCGCATGTAGACCATGACGCGTACAGCCGGATGTATGCGTCCTCCATCGCCGATCCGGAGGCGTTCTGGGCGGAGCATGGCCGACGGATCGACTGGTTCAGGCCGTTCACGCGGGTCAGGAATGCGAGCTATGCACCCGGCGACGTCTCGATCCGCTGGTACGAGGACGGCACCACCAACGTCGCCTACAACTGCATCGATCGGCATCTGGCGAAACGCGCCGACCAGACCGCCATCATCTTCGAGGGCGACGACCCGTCGGTCTCGCGTCAAATCACATACCGGGATCTGTGCGAGGAGGTCTGCCGCTTGGC
>CAZVMY010000214.1:0-5750 GCA_964628955.1 uncultured Methylocystis sp. | reverse complement strand
ATGCCCTCCGAAAGCGCCTCGGCCTCGCTTCCGACCAGTTCGAGATGCTCGGGAGCGAGCCGGTCGATCAGGGCGACGGCATCGGCCAGCCGGCCGACGAGGATCACGGCACCGAAGTCCCGCCACGACGCCTCCGCGACCTCCCGGCGGGACAGGCCCAGGAGCTGGACCTCGACGGCGGCCTCGACCGCACCGGCAAAGGTCGCGTCGTCCGTGATCAGGATCGACTGGGCCGCGGGATCGTGCTCGGCCTGTGCCAGCAGGTCCGCCGCGATCCATGCGGGGTCCGCAGTTCGGTCGGCGACGACGACGACCTCGGACGGGCCGGCGATCATGTCGATCCCGACCTGGCCGAAAACCTGGCGCTTGGCCGCGGCGACATAGGCGTTGCCGGGCCCCACGATCTTCACCACCGGACGGATCGCGTCCGTGCCGTAGGCGAGCGCGGCGATCGCCTGTGCGCCGCCGATCCTGACGACTTCGTCGACGCTGGCGATCCGGGCGGCGGCAAAGACCAGCGGATCGACGCGTCCTGCCTTGGCCGGAACCGCCATCACGATGCGGGGCACGCCGGCGACGCGAGCCGGGATCGCGTTCATCAGAACCGACGACGGATAGCTGGCGCTGCCGCCCGGAACGTAGAGGCCAACCGATTCGACCGCGCGCCACCGCCAGCCGAGCGTCGCGCCGAGCGCGTCGGTGTAGATGTCGTCGCGCGGGATCTGACGGCGATGGAACACCTCGATGCGCTCCCGCGCGAAGGCGAGTGCCTCGATGTCCTCGGGCCGGCAGCGCGCGACCGCGTCGGCGATTTCTCCCGTCGACACGTGCACGCCCGACGCCTCGAGATCGATGCCGTCGAACTGGCGCGAGAGTTCGAAAAGCGCCGCGTCGCCGCGCGCACGGACGTCGGCGATGATGTCGCGGACGGCTGCCTCGACATCGGAGGATGCCTCGCGCTTCTGGCCGAGCAGCCGGACGAAAGCGGCCTCGAACTGCGGCGAACGGGCATCGAGGCGGATCGGCACCAGCAACTCCTTGGAACGTCCCGGCATCTACCCGCGGCGACCGGCAATCTCAAGCGCGCCGGGGTATCAGGAACCGGTTGCGCCTCGACCGCGTTATAAACGTGATATGACGCATTCCCGGCCGGGCCGGCACTATGCGTCGAGACAGGGGAGTTCGCCATGATTCGGATTCTGGCCGCTGGCCTGGTGGCTCTTGCCGCCGTGCAGCCGGCGGCTGCGCAGTTCTATCCGGACCGCTTCTACGAAGACCGGCGTCCACCCCGCTATTACGACGACCGTCGTCCGCCTCGCTATTACCGCGACGACAGGCCGTATCGGGGAGAGTTCCGCGAGAGGCGTGCCCGACTCGGCGGCATCTGCATCACCTCGCGCGGCAACTGCCGGCTCGATCGCCCGGCCCCGTTCGACGGCCCCTGCCGCTGCTTCATCCCGGGCTTCGGGCCCAAGCGCGGCAACGTCCGTTAACGTCAGCCGGTCAGACGCTCGATCGCGGCACCGCAGCCGGAGAGCTTCTTTTCCAGCGCCTCGAAGCCGCGGTCGAGGTGATAGACGCGGTTGATCGTGGTCTCGCCCTCGGCGGCGAGCGCCCCGATCACCAGCGAGACAGAGGCGCGCAGGTCCGTCGCCATGACCGGCGCGCCCTTGAGCGTCGCGACACCCTCGACGACGGCTGTGTCGCCCTCGAGCCGGATATGTGCGCCCAGCCGCGCCAGTTCCTGGACGTGCATGAAGCGGTTCTCGAAGATCGTCTCCGTGATCCGGGACGTCCCGTCCGCCATCGTCATCAGCGCCATGAACTGCGCCTGCAGGTCGGTCGGAAAGCCGGGAAACGGGCTGGTGGTGACGTCGACCGGCGCGATGCCGTGCCCGTTGCGATGGATGACCACGCCCTCGTTCGTCGGTCGCACGTCGACGCCCGCCTGTTCGAGGCATTTCAGCGGGCTCGCCAGATGATCGGCCTCGGCGCCCCGGAGCAGCACTTCGCCACCGGTCATCGCCACGGCCATCGCGTAGGTGCCGGCCTCGATCCGGTCAGCCACCACGCGGTGACGGGCGCCTCCCAGCCGGCCGACGCCCTTGATCTCCAGAATCCCGCTACCGATACCGGCGATCTCGGCACCCATCTTCAGCAGGCAACGGCACAGGTCCACGACCTCGGGCTCGCGCGCGGCGTTCTCGATCACGGTCGTGCCGTCCGCGAGGACCGCCGCCATGACCGCCGTGTGCGTCCCGCCGACGGTGACCTTCGGAAAGATGATCTCGGCGCCCCGGAGGCCGCGCGGCGCGCGGGCGACCGCATAGCCCGCCTCGATCTCGATCGTGGCACCGAGGCGCTCCAGCGCCATCAGCAGGAGGTCGACGGGCCGGGTTCCAATCGCGCAGCCGCCCGGCAGCGAGACCTTTGCCTCGCCCATGCGCGCGAGCAGCGGCCCGATGACCCAGAAGCTCGCGCGCATGCGCGACACGAGGTCATAGGGGGCGCAGGTGTCGACGATCGTGCTGGCGGAGACTTTCAGCGTCTCGCCGACATGACCGTTGGGACCGACCTCGCCGTTGCGCTTGCCGGCCACGGTGACGTCGACGCCGTGATTGCCGAGGATGCGCTTGAGCAGCCGCACGTCGGACAGATCCGGGACGTTCTCGAGGACGAGCGTGTCCTCGGTCAGCAGGCTGGCGATCATGAGCGGCAGCGCTGCGTTCTTGGCTCCCGAGACCTCGATAGTGCCCGACAGGGGTGCGCCGCCGACGATGCGAATGCGATCCATGGCCTTGTTCCGTCATGTTGTCGCCGCAGCGGCAAAGGGCTGCCGCTCGGGGCCTAATCGTCCCTTTCGGGAGAGGACGGCCCGGCAGAACCGGCGCCAGTGCTGTCTGATAGCTTGGACGCCGTCCCTTGGCCGGGTCGCACGCGACGGCGCAGATTCTGGCGCAGCGCGGCCGCGAGCCGGCGCCGACGGTCCTCGGGAGGCCGCGAAGGCGTGGCCTTGCTCTGATCGTCCATCGGCTCCGTCTTAGGAGGAGTCGGGCGCCGCTACAAGTCGGGCCGACCGCCACTACGACGACGGTATCAAAACGAAAGCGGCGGCCCGAGGGCCGCCGCTCCGATGCATTCTGACGCAGATCGTCAGAAGTTCTTGAGACCGTCGTTGAAGGCCACCGTCTCGACCTCGCTGATCGTGATGGACGTACCATCCGTGAACGAGATGACCGTGACGGCCCCCGTGGTGCTGGAGGTCGCATCGTCGATCGACTGGTCGATCTGGACGATGTCGGTGCCGTCGCCACCCACAATGGTGTCGCTGCCCTCGCCGGAGCCGATGATGACGAAGTCGTCGCCACCGCCGCCGATGATCTCGTCGGCGCCGTTGCCGCCAAGGATCGTGTCGGCACCCGTGCCGCCGTAGATCGTGTCGGCGCCGTTGCCGCCGGTGATGAAGTCGTTGCCGTCGCCGCCGAAGAGCGTGTCGGCACCCGTGCCGCCGATGACCGTGTCGTTCCCGGCACCACCGTCGACCGTGTCGCCGCCCGCGCCGCCGACCAGATAATCTTGGCCGTCGCCGCCGAGGATGCTGTCGGCGCCGGCGCCGCCGAAGATCGTGTCGCCGCCCGAACCGCCGAGCAGCGTGTCGGCACCGTCGCCGCCGGAGATGACGTCGCTGCCGTCGCCGCCGGAGATCGAATCCTTGCCGATGCCGCCGTCGAGGTTGTCGTTGCCGGACTCGCCGAAGATCGTGTCGTTGCCCGACCCGCCGCTGACGGTGTCGTTGCCCGACCCGCCGTACAGCGCGTCGTTGCCGTCGCCGCCGGACACGACATCCGCGCCGGAACCACCGAAGATGACGTCGTTGCCACCGTCACCCGACAGCGTGTCGCTGCCCGAGCCGCCGTTGATGGTGTCGTCCTCGCTGCCGCCCGCGACCGAGTCGGCGCCCGAACCGGCGAAGATCACGTCGTTGCCGGCACCGGTGAGGATGGTGTCGTTGCTCGACCCTTCGGAGTTGACCACGTCGTCACCGCCGCCCGTCGCGACAGCCTTCACGCCCGTGCCATCGAAGCTGACAATGACGTCGTCGTTCGTGTCGAACACGAGGCCGTCGACCTCATCCGGAACGTCGCCGAACGCGCCACCGGCGGAGTAGATGATGACCTCGGCGTCGGGCGCCGGAGCATCCGGCGGAACGTTGTCGCTCGTGCGGGCGAGATCATCCGCAGTGCTGCCCGGCGAGAACGTGCCGGCATTGTCGAGTGCGGTAAGTATTGCATTACGCGCATCGGCATCCAGGACAGAAGACAACCTGGTGTCGAGTTCCGTGCGCGTCAAATCATAAGTTGCCATATTTCAAATCTCCAAAATAACTCGGTCGAATCAGTATCTCTTGCCGTATACCTTATACATTCCAGCAAGGCCACACGGCGTGTAACTGAAAACGCCAGCCTCAGATCCTGCTATGATCGGTCCGCGACGACCGATTATCGCGAAATACCCGGACGCCGCCGCGCCCGCGATCTGGACCAGCGGAAATGCTGGCCGGGTCGAAACGGCGCCTGTCCCCGAAATCTTCGGAAACCGGAACCGGCTCGACGACGAAGCGCAGCCCGAGCAGCGCCTCGATTCCGTTGGGGCCGGCAACCTTCAGGTCTCGGCCTACGCGTTCGACGACCGAACCGCCCGAAAAGAGCGCCTCGACCGAAAGCTCGTAACGGCCGGCAGCCGGCCCTTCCAGACGGAACGACGCGCCCACGAGCGGCAGGGCCCGGTTCTTCGTTCCGACGAAATCGCCGGCATCCTGCGCGGCGATCCGGCGGCGCACGCTTCCACCGACGATCGCCGAATACGACAGTTCGAGCCCCGCCGGCATGTCGGCCCAGATGACGCGGAAGCCCTCGATCCGCAACGGATCGTCCGGGCCGGCCACCCATTCTCCGACCTCGGCGATCACGTCGCCGTAGCCGTACACATGCGCCTCGATCCGGGCGTTCAGCGGCACTCCGGACCTTCCGGCCGGCGGCAGCGCGATCGACGCGGGGCGCGGGAGGCGCTCGACCGAGGCATTCGTCGGACGACGGCGGACGGCGGCACTCAGAAGCTCGATCCGGACCTCGACGGCGCTCGACGAGCACCGCGGGCCGACCTCGACCGAGACGCGGATTTCAGTCTCGACGTCACTGCGCAGCACGATCACTTCGCCGGGCGCGATCATCCGGTTTGCCGACAAACCTGGACCGGCGACGGGAGGATAGCCGGCCGCAGCCAGGCGACCTGCATCGATCACGAGGCTCGGAGGATTGTCGACGTCCTCGGCCGAAAGATACCGGAGCATGGAAATGCCCGGCTTCACGACCAGCCTGCGGCTGCTCGCGACCGGCCAACCCGCGTCCCCTGTCTGGAGTGATTTGCGCATCACCGTCCCTCAAACGGGTTAATAAGCCGACCGGCCAGATCGAGTCAACGCAAAGCCGCGAATTGCTCTCGCTCTTGTTTGAACTTGGTGACGATTGAGGCGTATTGCGCGCTGGAAAGGCAATAGATATCTCCAGATAGATAAAATTGATTCGATATCGTCATGATATTGTTTGCCCTAAACGCCCAATCAGACTTAAAAAGTAAACAATTTATAAACGCGATGACTAAAATCATTCCCATGACAACGCTTGAGGCAAACTAACGTTTGCTAGATGCGTTGCCAAGCCCTGTCGTCTAGAACACCGCTTGGAACCAGA
>CAZVMY010000213.1:0-5773 GCA_964628955.1 uncultured Methylocystis sp. | reverse complement strand
GCGCGCGCGGTCGGACAGCCCGGTCGGCAGCATGGCGAGTGCGAGCCGGCCGATCTGGCCGCCGAAGCCGGCACCGTGCAGCCGCCGGCGCCCGATCGCCACGCGCAGAGCCTCGCCGGGCCGTCCGGCGCGCAACAGCCCAGCCAGATGGAGCGCGAACGCGTGGTGATAACCCGCCAGCATCTCGTCGGCGCCCTGGCCGTCCAGCATCACCTTGAGGCCGGCACGGCGCGCGTCCGCGAACACGCACCATTGGGCGAAGATCGACGTCGAGCCGAAAGGCTCGTCCTGATGCCAGGTCAGCTCGGAAGCCCGCTCCAGCAACTCGTCCGCACGCGGGGTCACGAACCGTGCCTTGGTGCCGGCGAACCGCGCGGCCGCCTCGGCAAACTGGCGCTCGTCGACCGTCTCGCCCGGATAGACCGCCGAGACGGTCGTCATCGGGGTTCCGGGTCCGAGCAACCGCGCGGCGAGACAGACGATCGCCGACGAGTCGAGGCCGCCGGAGAGGCACGATCCGATCGGCACGTCCGATCGCAGATGCAGCCGGACCGACTCGTCCAGAAGAGCGCGAAACCGGTCGGCAGCCTCGGCTGAGGATAGCTTGAGGGTCTCGACGCGCGGCCGGTACCAGCGCCGCAGCACCAGGCGGGGGCTCGGCCCGCCGAGAGCTACGGTGGCGCATTCGCCTGGACGAAGCTGGCCGATGCCCTCGAACAGCGTCTCGTCGGTATGGTCGATGAGCCCGGTGGCGAGGTAATCGCGGACGCGGGGCAGGTTCATCCGCTGGCCGGCGCCGCCGAGCCCGACGAGCTGCTTGATCTCCGACGCGAAGGCGATGCCCTCATGCCGTTGCAGCAGATACAGCGGCTTGATGCCGAAGCGGTCTCGCGCCGCATGAAGCGTGCCCGTGTCGCGATCGAGGATGACGAACGCGAACATGCCGCGCAGCCGCGGCAGCGCCGCCTCGCCCCATACCCGCCAGGCAGAGAGCAGCACCTCGCTGTCCGACCGTGTCGTGAAGGACTGGCCGAGCGCCTCGAGATCCCGGCGCAGCTCGACGTAATTGTAGATCTCGCCGTTGAAGATCAGCCGCCAGCGGCCCGACGCATCGGCCATGGGCTGAAGTCCGGCATCGCTGAGATCGATGATCGACAGGCGCCGGTGGCCGAGCGCGAGCGGGCCGGACGGAAAGCCGTGTTCCTCCCAGCCTCGGCCATCCGGGCCGCGATGCGCGACGACGTCGATCCGGGCCGGATCGGGCGCGAAACCGATTGAGGCGAAAAGGCCGCACACGCCCGCGCCCTACCCGAGCGCGGCGCGGATCAGGCGGTCCACCGAGGCGGCGCGATGACGCCAGTCATGACGCGCGCGCGCAGCCGCCGCGGCGCGGCTACCGAAGGCCTCCCGCAAGCCGGTGTCCCCGGCAAGTGCGGCAACGGCACTGGCAAGCGCTGCCGCATCGCCGACGGGCACGACGATCCCGACATCCTCCTCGCGCACGAGTTCGGCCTGACCCGGCAGCTCGGTCGCGATCACGGGCGTCCCGCAGGCCATGCTCTCATAGAGCTTGAGCGGCAGCACGCCGGTGCCTGACCGTCCGCCCGGATCCTCGATCGGCACCAGCGCCGCAAGCGCGCCGCGCAGCAGGGCCGGCACCTCCGCCTGCGGCCGGCGGCGGAGCCACAGCAGCGGTGTCGCGGGGTCGCTTTCCTCCCGTGCGAGCAGATCACGCTCGATCCCGTCGCCGGCGATGGCCAGCCGCACACCGGCCGGCCATCCCGGCTCACGGCTCGCCGCGAGCATGGTCGCGATGCCGTGCCATTTCGCCAGTCCGCCGACGAACAGGACGTAGGGCGCGCCGAGATCGGCCGCGGGACCCGAAACCTCGAACAATGCCGTGTTGGCGGCATTCGGCACGAGATGGGCGGGCCTGCCGCGACTTTCGGCGCGGGCCCAGGCCACGAGACCGGGCGTGACCGCGAACAGGCCCGCCGCAAGCCGGTATTGCCGGCGCTGGAGCCGCTCGATCAGCGGCCGCAGCCGCCGGGTCCAGGGATAGGTCACCGTCACGTCGGCATGGACGCCGTTGATCTCGTGGAAGACCGGCACGCGCCGGAGCGCGGCGGCCTCGACGATCGGCCAGGCCATGAAATGTCCACGGACGTAGACCGCATCGACCTGCTCGAGCCGCACGAGCAGCCGGCGCTGGACCGATGCGTAGTCGCGGAGCTTGGTCAACAGCGAGCCGCCGGCGGCCGCGCCCGACCGCTCGGCGAGGAACCGTTCCACCGTCCAGCCGAGACCTTCCAGCCCCCTGATCATCTCGTGAACGTGGGTGTGCGCCGCCTGTCCCTCGACCGGCGCCTCGAGCGCGAGATAGGCGAGCCGCGGGCCCGCCCCGGATCGGGTCATTCGGCGGCGGCCAGCGCGACGCGGGCAACAGCTGCCCGAACCGCGTCGATGATCCGGTCCTGCGTCACCGTATCCAGATAGGGGTGCATCGGCAGGCTCAGGACCTCGCCGGCCGCCGCTTCCGACACGGGCAGGCCGTCGGCCGGCACCGGGAAGTGGCGATAGGCCGTCTGCCGGTGCAACGGCTTCGGATAATAGATGGCGGTCGGGATGCCGTTCGCCTGGAGTTCGGCCGCGATCGCCTGTCGCCGTGCGGGCGGAACCCTGATCGTATATTGCGCCCAGACGGACGTGCAGTCCGCGAGAACCGCCGGCGTCCCGACCACACCGGCGAGACCTTCGGCATATCGGTTCGCGACGACCTGTCGGGCCGCGATCTCGTCCTCGAAGATCGCCAGCTTCTCGATCAGGATCGCGGCCTGCAACGTGTCGAGCCGGGAATTCACGCCGATCCGTACGTTGTCGTACTTGTCGGCACCCTTGCCGTGCACGCGCAGGGAGCGGATCACGGCCGCCATGCCGTCGTCGTCGGTCAGGACCGCGCCACCGTCGCCGTAGCAGCCGAGCGGCTTGGCCGGGAAGAAGCTCGCCGTCGTGAAGCGGCCGATCGTGCCGGCGCGGCGGCCGCGATAGGTGCAGCCGAACCCCTGCGCCGAATCCGCGATCAGCCAGAGGTCGTGTGCGGCGCAGAACGCCTCGATCGGTACATAGTCGGCGGGCTGCCCGAACAGATCGACGGCGATGACGCCGCGCGGCCGCAGGCCTGCTTCGGCGGCGCGCGCCAGCGCCTGCGGCAGCCGGGCCGGATCGAGATTGTACGTCGCCGCGTCGATGTCGACGAATACCGGTGTCGCGCCCAGCCACGCCACGACCTCGGCGGTCGATGCAAAGGTGAACGACGGCACGATCACGGCATCTCCCGGCCGGATGCCCAAGGCCATCAGGCACAGCCCGATGGCATCGGTCCCGTTGGCGCAGCCGATCGCATGTTTCGCGCCGCAGAAGGCCGCGATCTCGCGCTCGAACCGGGCCACCTGCGGTCCCAGGATGTAGTTCCCCTCGTCGACGGCCGCGAGGATCGCGGCGTCGAGCCCGGCGCCGAGCCGCCGACGTTGCGCCTTCAGGTCGATGAACGGGATCGCGTCCGGCATCAGGTTATTTCCTCGAGCCGGTCCGGCCCCGTTTCGCGGTAGCGCCGTCCGGTCTCCGCGCAGACGAGATCGGGTCCGAGCCGCAGTCCGACATGGCTCATCCAGCCGATCCGTCGCGCCGGAACGCCGGCGACCAGCGCAAAATCCGGTACATCCTTCGTGACGACGGCGCCAGCGGCCACGAAGGCGTAAGTTCCGAGGGTGTTGCCGCAGACGATCGTCGCGTTGGCGCCGATCGTGGCGCCCTTGCGCACCAGCGTCGGGCGATACTCCGCCTTGCGCGGCACCTCGGCCCGCGGATTCAGGACGTTGGTAAAGACGCAGGACGGGCCGCAGAACACGTGATCCTCGAGCGTGACGCCCTCGAAGACGGAGACATTGTTCTGGATGCGGACCCCGTCGCCGATCGTCACGCGCGGCCCCACCACCACGTTCTGACCGAGGCTGCAGTTCCGACCGATCGTGACGTGGCCGAGCACGTGGCAGAAGTGCCAGATCCTGGTGCCCGCGCCGATCCGCGCATTGTCTGCGATGATGGCGCTCTCGTGGATCGAAACGTCCGGATAGCGGTCTTCCAGAAGAGTCGTGGGCGCCCCGCGCGGCTTGTAGTCGTCGAGCGATGCGGTCGCCGCCGCCAGCACCTGCAGAACGCGCAGACCCTCCTCGCCGTCGGTGAGCGGTGTCCGGCGGTCCGCGCAGCATGCGAGGAAATGCGCACATTCCAGCCGCAGCGGCTCGCCCGCCTCGTACGGCAGCGGAACCGCCTCACCCCGCACCGGCGTGGGAACGCCGCCCGCCCAGTCGATCCGGTGCGGGTAGTGCAGCAGCCGGCGCCCGGGTTCCGCGGCGCTGTCCTCGAACACCGCCATGCCCCGGTCGCCGGTCACGACGAGCCGCTGCTCCTTGAAGGGATGCAGCCACGATGCGAACACGTGCGCCCTGATCCCGGACGGAAACGCGAGCTGCACCTGGCAGGCGTCGCCGATCTCCGGGTGCAGGATCGGCGCCGTGAAAGCCTGCACTCTGTCCGGCGCCTCGCCGAGCAGCGCGATCATCATCGAGATGTCGTGCGGCGCGAAGGACCAGAGCACGTCCTCCTCGCGCCGGACCTTGCCGAGCGACAGCCGGTTCGAGTGCACGTAGCTGATCCGTCCGAGCGCGCCGGACTGCACGAAGGCCTTCAGCGCGACGAAGGCCGGATGATACTGCAGCAGATGCCCGACCATCAGCCGACGGCCGATGCCGGCGGCGAGCCGGACGAGCGTCCGTGCCTCGCCGACGTCGAGGGCGAGCGGCTTCTCGACGAAAACGTCCTTCCCGGCCCGAAGCGCGCGTCCGGCGAGCGCGGCATGGGTGGCAGCCGGTGTCGCGATCGCCACTGCCCCGATGGCCGGGTCGTCGAGGACCTGCTCGAAGGTGAGGACCTCGCTGCCGTGCTCGGCTGCGAGGGCGCCTGCCCGAGCGGCATCGGGCTCCACGATCGCCGCGAGTGCGCCGAGCCCTGCGAAACTGCGCACGAGGTTGCGGCCCCAGTGACCGCCGCCGACGACGGCGACGCGGATGGGCGGCCTGTCCTGCTCCTGAAGGGTGTTCATGGGCGCTCCGCTCAGGCTTTGACGATGCCGTCGTGGAAAACGCCCGCGCGCACCGTCGCGTTGCGTGTGTCGACGAGAACGCGCGCGTGCCGGGCCACGAGCGCGTAGTCCACCGCGTCGTGATCGGTGGCGATCAGCACGCCGTCGTAGCCGGCGATCGTTTCCGCATCGAGGGCGACGGTGCGGCGGCCCTCCAGCGCTCCGTGCTCGCGGGTTCGCGGGATCACCGGGATATAGGGGTCGTGGTAGTCCGTCCGTCCGCCCCGCGCTTCGATCAGCTCGATCAGCTTGAGCGACGGGCTCTCGCGCATGTCGTCGACGTTCTTCTTGTACGCGAGGCCGAGGATCAGGATGCGGCTGCCGTTCAGCCCCCGCCCAAGCCGCCGGTCGATGGCCTCGGCCAGCCGGTCGACCACGTAGTAAGGCATCCGAGCGTTGATCTGGCCGGCGAGCTCGATGAAGCGCGTCGAGATGTCGAACTCGCGCGCCTTCCAGGTCAGATAGAACGGATCGATCGGGATGCAGTGCCCGCCGAGGCCCGGACCCGGGTAGAACGGCATGAAGCCGAAGGGCTTGGTCTTGGCCGCCTCGATGACTTCCCAGACGTCGATC
>CAZVMY010000212.1:0-5779 GCA_964628955.1 uncultured Methylocystis sp. | reverse complement strand
CCTCGCCTGGCTCGGTGTCTCTTGGGAAGCGCCGGTCCTGCGCCAGTCGGACGAGATGGGATCGTATGGAGAGGCACTCGATCGGCTGGCCGCCCGTGCCCTGGTCTATCCCTGTTTCTGCTCCCGGCAGGACATCGCGGGCGCCGTGGCGGCTCGGGAACGGGGCGGCCATGCGGTTCGCCGTGACCCTGACCGGCAGCCGCATTATCCGGGTACCTGCCGACGGCTCGCCGAGGGGGAGGCGGAGCGCCGGGTCGCCGCTGGCGAACCTCACGCGCTGCGCCTCGACATGCCGGCGGCGCTCCAGTCGGTTCAACTCTCCTTGACATGGACCGAGATCGCCCCGTTCGACCGGTCGGCGAGCCGCACCGTCGAGGCCGATCCCGGGCAATGGGGCGACGTCGTGCTGGCCCGGAAGGAGTTCCGGTCGAGCTACCATCTCGCCGTCGTGATGGACGATCACCGGCAGGCCATCAGCGACGTCGTGCGGGGCCTCGACATGCAGCCGTCGACCCATGTGCACAGACTGCTGCAGGCCATCCTCGAGATCGAGCCGCCGGCCTACAGCCACCATCCGCTTCTGCTTTCGCCGACCGGCGAAAAGCTGTCTAAGTCACGGGGCTCGATCAGCCTGCGGCAGCTTCGAACCGAAGGCGCCAAGCCTGCCGACATCAGGGCGACGCTCGGCCTGCCGTTCAGCTTCCAGTGACGAGCCAGACCCACAGCGGCACGCTCACCGCGCAGAGCACCGTCGACAGGGAAATGGCTCCGGACGTCAGGGCAACGCCGGAGCCGTACCGCATGGCGAGAAGATAGCCGTTCACGCCGCTCGGGCAGGCGGCGAACATCACGGCGACGGCCGCCCATACGGGCGGCATCGTGAAGACGTGCACCGCGAGGACGTAGACGACCAGCGGGTGCGCGATCAGCTTGAGCGCGGCGAGCGCACCGAGCAGCGCGGGCGGAGCGGCGAAGCCGTACCGGCGCAGCGAAATGCCGAGCGCGAACAGGGCACAGGGCGCGGCAGCGTCGCCGAGAAGTCGCGTCACCGCCAGCAGTTCGCCCGGCAGCGGCAGGCTGGCGACGCGCCAGACGAGGCCGAGGGCGATTCCGATCAGGATGGGGTGGCTGGCAAGACTTCGGATGATGCGCAGACCCGGGCGTCCTTGGTCGGCGCGCTCGATCATCAGCGTGGCGATGCTCATCGTCACCGGAAGATGGACCGCGAGCAGCAGCGAGATCGGCACCGCGCCGGCATCGCCGTAGGCCCGCAGGATCAGCGGAATGCCGACGAAGACGGTGTTGGACTGCGCGGCCGAGAATCCCGCGAGCGTCGCCTCCCGAGCCGGCAGCCGGTGGACGGCGGACGCGATCCGCGTCGCGGCGACCCATGCGACGGCCAGGCCCGCGAAATAGGCCAGCCAGTAGCCCCAAGGCGCCACCTCGGGGATGGCGGACGTCGCCAGTGTCCTGAAAAGGAGCACGGGGACGGCGATGACGAAGACGAAGTCGGACAGGCCGTCGCCCGTCCTGTCGCCCACGAACCGGAAGCGCGCCGCGGCCCAGCCCAGCAGAATGACGGCGAAGACCGGAACGACGATGGAAAGGGTCGCCTGCATGCGTCCGCCGGTCGAAGTCCGATCACGTCAACGGATCGTTCGGGTTAACCGCTGCAAGGCCGCTCCGCGGGTCGAGCTTAGGCAACCCGTAATTCGTTTCGGCTAGACCTGTCCATGCTTCGCCCGGCGGTTTTCCGTGCGGCGCGGCTTGGAATGGCGTCGGAACCCGACGAGGAATGGCGAACGGCATGACGCTCGCGGACGAGAAGATAGCCGAGATCGCCCATGAGCTGCGGGCCCCGCTCGGCGGGATCCGGGCGATGGCCGAACTGCTGATGGCGACCGGGCTCGACCCGGCCCAGCGCCGGCTGGTCACGGGGCTTCTGGCCGCCGGCGATCACCTGAATCAGGTCGCGAGCGACATCCTGGACGGCGCAGCGCTCGATGCGGATGCCCTGCGGCTCAACATCCGCAAGATCGCGCTCCGGCCCTTGCTCGACGCGATCGCGACCGCCGCCACGTCCCGGGCCCAGGTGCTGGGACTGCGCTTCGAGCTCACCATCGCGGGGGACGTCCCGACCATGGTGGCGTGCGACGGCCGCCGGCTTCGGCAGATGCTCGAGAACCTGCTCGACAATGCCTTCAAGTTCACGCCGGCCGGCGGCGTCTCCCTGCATGTGGACCAGCAGGCGGGCGACGAGGCCGCATATGTGCGGTTCAGCGTCGAGGACGACGGGCCGGGTTTCGACCAGACCAAGGCGGACGTTCTGTTCAGCCGGTTCGCGACGCTCGATTCGGGCCACGGCGGAACCGGGCTCGGGCTTCACCTGGTCGGGCGTCTCGCCGCAGCGATGGGTGGTCGGGCCACGGCCGAAAACCTGCGCGATCCCTCGCAGGCAGCTGAAGGTCGCGGTGGCGCCCGGTTCTCGGTCCTGCTGCCGCTGCACGACGCCGTCCCCGCGGTCGCGCCCGCTTCGACCGGGTCCGCTCGTCGGCCGCGCGTGCTCGTCGTCGACGACAACGAGGCCAGCCGTCTCGTCCTGTCGACGATCGTCGAGCATATCGGCTGTGAACCCGTCCTCGCGCACAGCGGAGAGCGGGCGATCGAGATCGTCGCCGCGGGCGGCATCGACGCCGTCGCGATGGACCTGACCCTCGCGGGCATCGACGGGATCGCGGCGACGCGCGCCATTCGCGCGATGCCGGCCGGTCTGGCGATCCGGATCGTGGCCGTTACCGGCAGGGTTTCGGAAGAGGACAGGAACGCGTTCGCGGCGGCCGGGGCGGATGCATTCGTTCCGAAACCGGTCAGTCCGCGCGCCTTGATGAATGCGCTGCTGGAACTCGGCGTGCTGCCGTCGAATGGGCAGGCCGCGGCCTGAACCGTCAGCGCGGGCTCAGCAATCCGACGCGCGTCTGTGTCGGGGCCTTGCGCACCAGTCCGTCGATCCGCTCCCGCTCGCGGCGGAACTCGGCCAGCGCGCGGCCGTCGAGCTCACGCCCGCGCGGCAGCTTGATGCTCATCGGGTTCACGTAGTTGTCGTTGACGATCACTTCGTAATGGAGGTGAGGGCCGGTCGAGAGGCCGGACGACCCGAGATAGCCGATCACCTGTCCCTGCCGCACCCGGACCCCCGGCTGGATGTTCCGCGCGAAGGCGGACATGTGGTTGTAGGTGGTGACGTAGCCGTTGGCGTGCTGGATCTCGACGCGGCGGCCGTAGCCGGTGTCCCAACTGGCCTTGATGACGGTGCCGTTGCCGGCGGCGATGATCGGCGTCCCGACCCTGTTCTTCCAGTCGACGCCGGT
Source organism: uncultured Methylocystis sp. (assembly GCA_964628955.1). GTDB lineage: Bacteria > Pseudomonadota > Alphaproteobacteria > Rhizobiales > Beijerinckiaceae > CAZVMY01. Next base: position 2,411 of record CAZVMY010000212.1, on the reverse strand, counting down.
ATGCATCTTGGAATAGCCGAGCACGGGATGGTGGCGATAGCCGAAGCCCGAACTGATCGTGCCCTCCACGATCGGCTTGCGCATGAGGAATTTCTTGGCGGAGCGGCCGTTCTCGTCGAAATAATCGACCGAGTTGTCGTCGGGATGCACGAACCGGTAATAGCGCTTCGTCTCGCCTGCCGCGGTGAGTGAGGCGAAGAGGATCTGCCGCCCTTCGCCGTCCTCGTCGTCGGTGTAGAACATCTCGACCGCATCGCCCCCGGTCACCCGGCGCTGGAAATCCGTGTCGCTGTCCGACGAGAAGATCCTGACGAGGTCCTCGACGAGGGCTTTGGGAACGTCGTTCTTCAGCGCCGTCTCGTAGAGGCTCGCGTAGAGCTGAAGGCTGGTATCCTCGTCGTCGTCGTCGTCCGCCGGACGCGCCGTCGCGTTCTCGTCGTCCGGCCTGGCGACGGACAAGAAATTTCCCTTGTCGTCGGCGGCCGCGATCGCGGCGACCGTGGTCTCGTCGTATAGTGTGACCCTGACGAGCTGCCTCGGCGACCCCGGCCCCTCCAGAGAGCCGAACAGCAGCTTGACGCGCTGCCCTTCCTGCACCGGCCGCAGCTTCAGGGCAGCGGCAAGCGCGGCAAGCACAGCGCGGGCCTGCGCCGGCGTCGCTCCGTTGCCGCGCAGAAGCGCTTCGAACGACTCGCCGCGTTTCAGGGTCGCGATCCGCTCGTCGGGAGCATCGGGCAGCGCCGCACTGTCGGTCTTGGGCACGACCGTCACGTTCTCGGGAACCATGCGGACCTCGAGGCCGGAAAACGACGTGCCGTTGATCGCCGCATAGGCGAGCGCCCCGGCAGCCTCCACCGGCGGACGCATGGTGCGGGCGAGCAGCAGCTGGGGTGGAAGAGCGACCGCGCGCTGCCGGGGCGCGGCACTCGCCTCGCGCACCTGCGCCAGAACGTCCTCTTTCGATAGGGCCGTGGCCGAGAAGTTCATTCCCGCGCCGCCGATCTCGCGCGAAACCAGCGAGACGTCGGCGTCAGGTTCCTCTCTGGCCGGTGACAGAGGCGGTTCGGCGCCGCGCTCCTGACCGCCTTCGGTCAAAAGCTTCAGCGGATTGAACGGCGGGATGTCGTCCTGGTAGGCGCCGCCGATCAGGAGAAGAGGCGTCGCCACCCGGGCGAACGACTTGACCACGATCACCTCGCGATCGCTGTGACGGATGGTCGTCGGCGTCCGGAATGTCTGCTTGGCCGTCACGGAATCGACCGAGCGGATCAGCTTGTCGCCCTTGCGACCGATGACGAGCTGGCGGTCGGCTGGTCCCGCCGGACGCGGCGCCTGGGCCAGCTGCGGACGGTCTCCGAAATCGGCTTCGTGATCGTGGGCGCCGATGAGCGCGATTCCCATCAGCCACGCGCCGGAAAGCCCCGTGAGGATGGTCGCGGACAGCCACCGCAGGCTGACACGACGCCGATCATGCAGGGCATGCCGCCGACCCTGGACGTCAAGGGGCGGATCGAGCCCTAGATCGACAGCCTCGACCCCGCGGTCTGCACGAGCATCGAAGGATGTGCGGGGTTCGGTCAATCAGGTTTCCTGAGCATTGACGTCCACCGGGCGTCAGCGTTGCCGTCGGCCGGGACGTTCTCGTTGGCTGATCGAAAGGCCTATGTCGAAAACTCAAAGGGACGGAACGCAGCCGCAACGACCCCGGCCACGCACCGAAAGGCATAATCGCGTTCCGGCACGACGGCAAGGTTCGCAGGGGGCGGGGCGCTTTCCACAGCGGCCGCCGGCCTGTCGTCGATCCGTCATTTTTTTGGAGAGCCGTGTTGACAGGGGAAATCGAAGGGAGCATATAGCGGTCACCTTACGGCGCTGCCTTGGCGGCGCTGACGGACGGCTTTTCTCCTCAGCGAGAGTCAGGCGTCAACCCAACCAGTGTTGGGGTGACGGCGTTTCCGTCCGGTTGCTGTTTGTCAAGTGAATGGAAAGAAAGAGAAACGTAGACGGCGGAGTCCTTGCGGACCTGTCTTCTGGAGCAATCCGGGTGGCGGGTCGAAAGAACTTCGGCGGCATTACGTTTCGTGAGTACACACCTGGACCACGCAAGTGGTCCAATGTGAACTCCGTCAATTACGTAGTGACCGAGCCGACAATCTTTCAAGTTCAACTTGAGAGTTTGATCCTGGCTCAGAACGAACGCTGGCGGCAGGCTTAACACATGCAAGTCGAACGCACCGCAAGGTGAGTGGCAGACGGGTGAGTAACACGTGGGAACATTCCCCTTGGTTCGGAATAACTCAGGGAAACTTGAGCTAATACCGGATAAGTCCGCAAGGAGAAAGATTTATCGCCTTGGGATCGGCCCGCGTCTGATTAGCTAGTTGGTGAGGTAACGGCTCACCAAGGCGACG
>CAZVMY010000211.1:0-5817 GCA_964628955.1 uncultured Methylocystis sp. | reverse complement strand
AGACAGAGCGATGCGCGATTGGTATCCCGATGCTTGGGAGGCCGTCCATGGCCGCACGTTGTCAGCGGCAGAATCTTTCACCCGTGACCGCCAGCAGTTTGCCCGCCGCCACGCAAAGGACTGGGTGGTGATTTCCGCCGTTCGATCATCCGATCATCCCGGCATGGTAGAAGCGCTAGCCACCGTCGGAGGGGATCGGAATAGCCACGAAACGCGACGATTTCTGGTGCGGGTCGGAGAGTATGCAGCCGGACGCCATGGGTTTGTCATTGTTCCTGCGCTCCACCAAGACATGGCAGGCTTGGGGATTTGTTAACGGCAAGGAGTAGGAACAGTCCGGAACGGCCGGTTGGGGCACGCGATTTGTGGATAGCTGCCCCTACATGCCACTAATTTCTGAGGCAGCTAAGCGCTGTAATTCGGTCGCCTTATCTGCTCCGCAATGCTCCCAACGACTGTCGCTTTCTCCGGCAAATCTGAGGCGGGCGGCGCCGCATCGCGACCAGGCTGCGGTATTCGTGTCTAATGTTAAGCAGGCGATAGATGGATTAAATTGGAAGTGTCTGGATCGCGGGCTCAATTCGATCTAGCATAGCAAAGATATGGCTGGCTTATTCCAGTCGGAACTGAATCAAGTGCCGTGTGGGGCATGGTTGGGGGGCGATTGCCAACAGCGTGGGAGATTACTGTCGCAGAGACTTTGTCACTGCTTGATGCGGATTTCCCGGAGGTTGCTCGAGCCGTCGCGAGTGGTCGTTACGCGCTTTGGTTAGGATCGGGCATTTCACTCGATCGCGTCGTCGGCGTGCCCGCGGTCATTGGTCGCGTCATCGAGTTTCTCCGCAGCAACATGGCGGTTGGCAATCCGACCTGTCGCTACAAGGTCGCCCTCGATCAGATATTGCAGCTGTTATCGGAGCCGGAGCAGGCATGCCTCCATCTCGATCAACCGATCGAGGATTGGCCGCCCGAACATCGCAAAGTCGTGACCTGCCGGCTGGCGGAATCCTATTCGCGGGTGCTGAATACGCCGGTCGCGGGTGAAGCCGATGTCGACTTCCTGCTCTGGAAAGCAGTCGATGTCCCGGGCAGCTTTACGGGCGAAGACCCCGATGCCGAGCATCTCTGCGTGGTCATGCTCACGCTGGAAGGCGCGTTCCGTGATATTTCCTCAGCGAACTGGGATTATTTGATCGAAGCCGCCGAACAAAGGCTGACTGGCGCTGTGGGTAGCACGATCGACGTCTGTATCCGGGCACCTGACTTTCAGGGCGCGGAGGGGCGCGCGAAGCTCCTCAAGTATCATGGCTGCGCGGTGCGGGCTGTCGGTGACCAGCCCGTCTATCGACCGTTGCTGATCGCGCGCACCCCTCAGATCCAGCAATATCGCATGAACGCCGAATATCATGTGATGCGGATGCATCTCGTGACGACGATCCAGCAGCGCCGCACCTTGATGATCGGCTTTTCAGCCCAAGACATCGACGTTCAGGACATATTTTTGGAGGGTGCGCAGGGCAGCGGTTGGAATTGGACCGACGATCCCAAGCCATTCCTCTTTGCCGAAGAGGATCTGAAGCCGGGACAATGCGATGTGTTGGCCTCGATGTATGCCGGCGCTTATGCCGCCAACCGCCCGGCAATCGAAGCCGCCGCACGGGTGCGGGTCTACGCCAAATCCCTGCTGATCGCGTTGCTGCTCAATGTCCTTGAGCTTAAACTGGCGGCGTTCGCGGACCTTGGGCTTCCCGCGACCTGGGGACTGGGTGATCGCGCCAGCCTGGCCAATGGCCTGCGCCACATCCGCGACAGCGCCGCCACTAGCGCCGCGGCGGATCGCATCACATTCGTCCATGATCTGATCGCCGCGCTCAGCTTCGGCCTCGACCTGTTTAACAACGGCCGAACCGACCATGGGCGCTACATCCCGCTCAGCACGGGACCACTCCAGCAGATCGGCGATGTGTCGGTCGCGACCGGGCTTAGACAAGCCTCAATCGCGTTGGCTGTGCTCGGACGCGGTGCGGCGGATGGCGATTGGGCGGTCATGCCCGATGTCGGCAACGCCGCACCTCTCAAGCTCGATCAGGCGGGCCAGCAAACGCGGCTCTTCTTCGCGGCAAATGACGATGTCGCGGTTCAGATGATAAAGAACGGGCATATCGACCCCGATTCCGACGATACCGTGCTTTTGTTGAGCGCCTCGCCCAAAGCGAGCCGTGCGCGCAATCCGATCAACAAATATGGTCGCGGGAGTAATCCGGGTCTTCGAGAGGTATGCATGCGGACGATCATCGAAGGGGCGGCGGATGCCAATGATCTCATGACAGCTTTCAAGTGGGGTGCGAGCCTGTGACCCCGCTCGAGAACGCCGCCGATATCCTAAGGAAGGGTGGGTATCGCGATGCCCAGCAGCCCTTTGGAATCGGCGCGACCAGCTTCTCGTTCGACGCGGTGCTCACCACCGACAAGTCGCTCGACCTCGTGATCCTGCAGGATACGACGATTGGCTCACCCGATCGCATGCGCCGCGAAATCCTCGCCTTCGGCCGCTCGCTCGACGTGATCGGATCGCGGCGAACGCTGACGCTGGTACTCATCGGGCAACGGCTCGACGAAAGTCTGCTCGAGGGGGTTTCGCAGGTCTGCCGCGTTCTGAGCGTCGGACCCGATGCCAATGAGAAGCAGCTACGCGAATGGCTCGCGGTGTTGCTGCCGCTCAAGCTGCCCAAGGCGACCGACTTGCAGGGCGACTGGAGCAGCGAAGTCCGCGACCGCCTGACCGGAGACGTCGTGCGCGTTGCAACTGCCTATCTCAATGCCGCCGAGCAAGGCGAGGCTGGGGTCAGCCACGAGCTGCGCCGGAGGATCGATCGTGCCTTAGCGGGAGGGCTTTCGTGACGCGTCAACTAACCGAACTCGTCATAAGCAACTTTCGCAGCATTAAGGGCCAGATTTCGATCCCGCTCGATGCGCCGATCGTCCTCATTCATGGCGCCAATGGCGCTGGCAAGACGAGCATCGCGTCCGCGCTCGAACTCGCGCTGACCGGCGATGTCGCGGCATTGCGTCGCAGCGACGACGATGTGCAGAACCATCTGGTCAACCGCGACGCCGCCAATGCCGAGATCGAATTGCGAGTTGCCGGTGGCACACGAACCGAAGCCAGGATGTCCATCGCCGACGGTACCATTACCGGCAAGGCCCTGCTCGACAGCAGTGGGCGGACTTTTTTCGCCGACCGCTGCTATCTGTCGCAATCGACCTTGGGGCGGCTGCTCGATATATACCAAGCTCCGGCATCGCGCGACCCGACCAACACGCCACTGACGAATTTCGTCAAGAATTTGCTCGGGCTGGATCAGCTCGAGGCGCTGATCGATGGCCTTCACGCGGCCGGTCACAAAGCGCGCATGTCGAAACTCAGCGCGGACTTTGATCGCGCCGATCAGCTGCAAGGCCGGCTCGAAGGCGAGCAGCGCGAGCATGATGCGCTTGAGCGGCAGCTGGCGCAGGAACAAGGCGAACTGGAAGCGCGGCTTTCGCCGCTGCGCGAAGCTCTCAAGCTACCAGCGGACCTCGCCCTTGCGGCGAAGTTGCTCAACGAGGACGATGGCGCGCCATCAGCGGCTGAAATTGACGCGCGAGTGAGCAGCATTGTCACGATGCACCGGCAATGGTCCGATCAAGCTGGCACCGATGCCGCTGTCGACCTGGCGGCGATCGAGCGCGATGAAGCCGACGCGGCTGCAGCGGCCGAAGCGTATCGCGCAGGCCCTGGCAAACGCCTCGCAGACACTATCACGCGCCTGCGCTCCACCTTTCCCGACATTGCTGATCCCGGCCAGATAGATCCGGAAGTGGCGCGCAAGACCGCACTTGCGCTCGTCACGCGCGAGCTCGACCGGCTCGAAGGCGTCCTCGCCAACGCCGCCAAGGCAAGCCAGAGCCTGGGTGCAACCGATCAGCAGATCAGGCAGTATCGTGCCCGGATTTCCCTGCTCGACAAGCAGGTCGAGACCATAGCCGGCGACACCGCCGGGCTTGGCCAGGCGCTTGCCGCATTGGTGCCGCATATTCACGATGAGATCTGCCCGGTCTGTCAGCAGGACTATTCCAAGGTTCCCGGGATCGATCTGAGGACCCATGTCACCGAGGAAGTCGCCCGCCTAGTCGGACGCTCGGAGCAGCTACGCGACCTAATGACCGAGCGGCAGCGCGCACAAACGGAGCTGGCCCAGACCGAGCGCAGCCGTGGCAGCGATGCATCGCGTGTGATCCCCCAGACCGATGTCACCGATTATCAACAGCGAATCGCCTTGCTGCGATCGGCGCGCGCCGAGCTTGAGGGGCTTGCGGAGGATGCCCGGCGCGGCGCAACGCTATTCGAAACCCAGGCCCGCGCCGCCACGCGCACAGCGCAGCTTCGCCTGCAGGAATCCACCGGCGCGGAGATCCGCGCGTCCCTCGAAAAGCTCGCGCGAACTATGAGCGAACCGGAGGTCACGTCCTCCGAGACAACCGATCGTGCCTTGGCGCGCTTGCTAACCGCTGCTCAAGCAGCGCATGCCGTGGCCAGCAAAGTCGGCGAAGATCGCGACACCGCATCCGACATCATCGCGCGGCTTCGTATGCTCACGGAGCAGAAGATCGAGCGTGACCGCGAAACCGCCCAACGCAAGGCGCGGCTGTCCCGGCTGCAAGAGGCCCAGCGCACGGCCAAGCGCGAGCGTGACATGGCGAATGCGCTGCGTACCGCTGCAAGCGAAGCCCGCACCGCGATCGTCGGGCGCGTGTTCAACGAACGCCTCAATGCGATCTGGAGCGACCTTTTCGTTCGACTTGCGCCAAACGAGCCCTTCGTGCCGGCATTCATGCTGCCGAAGAAGGACGGCGAGCCGGTCTCGGCGCTTCTGGAGACCGTTCACCGCGATGGCGGCATTTACGGGCGGCCCGGCGCTATGCTCAGCGCCGGCAATCTCAATACGGCGGCGCTTACGCTGTTCCTTTCGTTGCACCTGTCTGTGACGCCGGAACTGCCCTGGCTGATCCTTGACGATCCGGTCCAGTCGATGGACGAACTCCATATCGCCCAGTTTGCTGCGCTGCTGCGGACCCTGGCCAAAGGTGAGAATCGTCAGATCATCATCGCGATCCACGAACGGCAGCTGTTCGACTATCTTGCCTTGGAGCTGAGCCCGGCTTTCCTCGGCGATAAGCTAATTACTATTGAGATCAGCAAAACAGCCGAGCGTTCCACTCAGTATAAGACCAATGTGCTTGGGTTCGAACCCGACCGGCTTGTCGCCTAGTCGCCATGGCGAACGCTAAGTACAGCAGACGACGCGGTTTTTCCGTTCCGGCAGTCGGCGCGCGTACTCATCCTGATGAAAGGCAGCTTTCGACGGAACAATTCTGACTGCGAATGTCGGCTTTATTAGCGAAACCTTCCGCAAAAACACTAACGCACCCTTCGTTGGCCACACGCAATTTTCGGCAAACCTCCACAGCGCAGGGTAGCTGAATTTGGAGGCAGAGCCTTGCCGGGAGCGGGCGAACCGCCCGGGTTTGAGAGAGAGTGTCTGGGCGTGATCCGCCCTTCCTGCTCTCCCGGAGATCCCACCAATGGCCCATATCCTAACGGACGCAGCGCTTGGCGCTGCGTCGCTGGCCCCGCATTGCGCATTTGATGAGCGTGCGCGTGCGCTGCTAACCGCAGCCACCTCGCTTCTACCCCTACTCGAAACCGGGCAGCTTGTTGAATCCGCCTGCCTGCGCGATGCGATGTCGGTAGCCTTTGGCGGCACCGATGCTGAA
>CAZVMY010000210.1:0-5822 GCA_964628955.1 uncultured Methylocystis sp. | reverse complement strand
GCGGATTTGATGCCGGCCTCTTCGCCGTCAGCGATGTCGGTAACCTCGACCTTGTAGTCGTGACGCTCGCCCCAGCGGGTGTACATGCGCAGCAGCATGTTGGACCAGTCCTGGCTCTCCGTGCCGCCGGCGCCGGAATGCACCTCGATGTAGGTGTCGTTGGAATCGGCCTCGCCGGACAGCAACGCCTCGATCTGGCGGCGCTGGCCCTCGGCGGCGAGGCCGCGCAGGGCCGCCTCGCCCTCCTTGACAACGGCCTCGTCCCCTTCGGCTTCGCCCAACTCGATCAGGGTCAGCGTGTCGTCGAGTTCGCGCTCGAGCCGGATGATGCCGCCGAGACGATCCTCGAGGTCGGTCCGCTCGCGCATGATCTTCTGCGCCGCCGGCGCATCGTTCCAGAGCGCCGGGTCTTCGGCGAGCGCATTCAGCTCGGCAAGACGCTTCTGCGACCGGTCCCAGTCAAAGATGCCTCCTCAGCAGCGCGATCGACTGCTTGATCTCGTCATGGAGGTTGTGGTGCTCGGCGCGCATGCTGGATGTCCGGTTGGTTCCGTGCCCGCTTGGCGCAAGACGCCGGCCGACGCAAGAGCCGTCAATACAGGCCGCCGGTCCCCGACGAGACCGAGCGCGCACCATCGGGACCGCGGGAACTGCCGCCCCCGGCGTAGAAATCCGGCGGCGCCGTGCCCGGCTTGAAGGCCTCGAGAATGCCCTCGCCCTCGTTGGTCCGCACGCCGGTTGCGCGGTTGACGCGGACGAATTTGATGTCGCGCGGCACGCGGAATTTCACGTCCGGCCGATCCTTGAGAGCGGCCGCCATGAAGTCGCGGAACACCGGCGCGGCGTATTGCCCGGCGGTCGCGCTGTCGCCGAGCGAGCGCGGCTTGTCGTAGCCCAGGAAGACGCCGACGGCGAGATCGGGCGAGAATCCCACAAACCAGACGTCTTTCGACTCGTTCGTCGTTCCCGTCTTGCCGGCCAGCGTCTTGCCGACGGCCTTGATCACCTGCCCGGTGCCCCGCTGGATGACTCCTTCGAGGATCGAGGTCATCTGGTACGCGGTCAGCGGGTCGACGATCTGTTCGCGCTTGTCGACCAGCTTCGGCTCGTCCTGCTGCGACCAGCCATCGGCCGTACAGGCCGCGCAATAGCGCTCGTCGTGCTTGTAGATCGTCGCGCCCCAGCGGTCCTGGATCCGGTCGATCAGCGTCGGCTTCACGCGGCGACCACCGTTGGCGATCATCGAATAGGCCGCCGTCATGCGCAGCACCGTGGTCTCGCCGGCGCCGAGCGACATAGCGAGCACCGGGAGCATGTCGTCGTAGATGCCGAAGCGCTTGGCATACTCGGCCACCAGGGGCATGCCGAGATCGCGGGCGAGGCGGACCGTCATCAAATTCTTGGACTGCTCGATGCCGAAACGCAGCGGGCGCGGGCCGGAGGCGTTGCCGCCGTCGTAGTTTTCCGGCCGCCAGACGCCGAGCGTTCCGCCCTGATCGATCTCGATATCCTCGTCGGAGATCAGCGACGAGGGCGTGTAGCCGTTGTCGAGCGCCGTCGTGTAGACGAACGGCTTGAACGACGACCCGGGCTGGCGGAGCGCCTGCGTCGCGCGGTTGAACTCGCTCTGATCGAACGAGAAGCCCCCGACCATCGCGAGAACGCGGCCTGTGTAGGGGTCCATGACCACGATCGCACCCGAGATCTCCGGAAGCTGCCGCAGCCGGAGTTGCCCCTGCTTGTCGGCGATCGGCTCCACGTAGACGACGTCGCCCGGATAGAGCGTCTGGGTCAGCTTCTTCCGGGTCCATCGCGCGCCCTCGGTCGCCGTCACGACTCCGACGATACGGTCGCGCTCGAGTTGCCCGGTGCTGAGCCGTCGTGGCTGGAGCCCGACGCGCGCCTGCTGATCGGTGACGTCGAGCACGACGCCCAGACGCCATGGCTGGACGTCGCCCAATGATGGCTCGGCCGCCAGCGCCGCACCCCAGTCGCCCGATGGCGTCACCTTGCGTTCGGTCCCACGCCAGCCGCGCGCCTCGTCATAGCGGACGAGCCCGTCCGTCAGGGCCTTGCGCGCCATGAGCTGGAGCTTGGGATCGAGCGTCGTCCTGACCGACAGGCCGCCTTCGTAGAGCGTCCTGCCGCCATACCGTTCGGCGAGCTCGCGACGGACCTCCTCGGCGAAGAAGCCTGCTGCGATCGTGTTCGGGGACAGCTGGCGGAACTTGATCTCGATCGGCTCGTTCTTCGTCTTCTCGCCGAGTTCGCGGTCCACGAAACCGTTCTCGACCATGCGGTCGATCACCCAGTTGCGCCGGCCGATCGCCGCCTCGCGGTTGTTCAGCGGATGATAGTTGTTCGGCGCCTTCGGCAAGGCCGCGAGGTAGGCAACCTGAGCGAGCGTCAGTTCGTGGACCGACTTGTCGAAATAGTTGAGCGCGGCAGCGGCCACGCCGTAGTTGCCGAGCCCGAGGTAGATCTCGTTCAGATAGAGTTCGAGGATCTTGTCCTTGCTGAAGGACGATTCGATCTTGAGCGCGATCAGCGCCTCGCGAATCTTGCGCTCGTAGGTCTGCTCGTTGGTGAGGAGGAAATTCTTCGCAACCTGCTGCGTGATCGTCGACGCTCCCTGCTGGCGCGAGCGGCCGGAATTGCGGAAATTGCTGACGACGGCGCGCGCGATCCCCTCCGGATCGATGCCGCTATGCCGATAGAAGTTCTTGTCCTCGGCCGAGAGAAAGGCACTGATCAGGAGCCGCGGCATGGCCTGGATGGGCAGATAGAGCCGGCGCTCGACCGCGTATTCGGCGAGAAGGCCGCCGTCGCCCGCATGGACGCGGGTCATGACCTTGGGCTCGTAGTTCCTGAGCTGGGCGTGCTCAGGCAGGTCCTGCGAGTACTTCCAGATCACGAATCCCAGCGCGGCTGCACCGACCAGGCCGACGACGGTCGCGACCGCGAACATGAAGCCGAAAAACCGGAGGATGACCCGCATCGATCCCAACCATTCCCACATCGGCGCAAGTCGGCGCGCCTCGCCCACGGCGCATCCGAAGCACCGCCATACCATAAGGCCTGCCGCCGATACATCTGGCCGACGGGTAACGGCTATCGTCTGGCGAAACTGTGGCGGCGGCGGGGCTGAAAGGCGCGGACCGTCGCCGTGTTGCAACAGCGCGTCAGTCCCCGTCGCCCCTCGTGAGCCTGGTGGTGACGAACTGTTCGATCGCCACGGCCACGGCGTCCGCGGCGGTCGTACGCCACGAATCGGAGTTGAGGAGCTTCAGTTCGTCCGGGCTCGACAGGTAGCCGAGTTCGATCAGGACCGAGGGCACGTCCGGAGCCTTCAGTACGCGGAACCCCGCGGAGCGCTGCGGGATTCTGTGCATCCGCGTCACTTTCTGCATGTAGCCGACGAGCGAACGGGCGAAGGTGTTCGAGAACGTGCGCGTTTCGCGGCGTGCGAGATCGATCAGGATATCGGCGACGTCGTCCTGGTCGTCCTTGATCTCGACACCGCCGAGCAGATCTGCCCGGTTCTCCTTGTCGGCCAGACGCTGCGATCGTTCATCGGACGCGCGTTCGGACAGGGTGTAGATGGTGGCGCCGCGAACGTCCGCCTCGTCGAGCGAGTCGGCGTGCACGGAGATGAACAGAGCGGCCTTCGTGGTCCTGGCAATCCGGACCCGATCGCGCAGCGGAAGAAAGACGTCGGTCGATCGGGTCATCTGCACGCGCACGCGTCCACCGGCCTCGAGGCGGTCGCGCAGCGCAAGCGCGAAATTCAGCACGATCACTTTTTCGCTCACGCCATCCGCGCCGGTCGCGCCGGGATCGATGCCGCCATGGCCAGGATCGAGCACGATCAGCGGCTTCTCGATGGCGGACCGCGCCTGTTTTGGTGCCTTGGCAGCCGGGCTCTCGCCAGCGGCCACGAGTTGCGTGCTGCCGGTCACCAGATCGTCGTCCGGCGCCGCGCCGGGTCCGGCCTCGCCAGAGCCGATCGCCGCTGAAACGAGGCCCGCGGCAGCGAGCCGCAGGACCAGACGCGATCCGCCCTGTGGCATGGCGACGAGGTCCTGCCGCAACAGCCGCGCCGGCTGCGACAGATCGAGGACCAGCCGCGCCTGACGGCCCTGATGCTGGCCAAAGCGGACCCCGGTCACCAGCCTGTTGACCGCCACGGGGAGGCGCGACGAGGCGTGGACGCCCGTATCGGCGAAATCCACCAGCAGCCTGTGCGGTGCCGTGAGCGCAGAAACGGTCGGATTCACCGGGCGGGAGAGATCGATCACCACCGTGGTTTCGAGTTCATCACCCGAGAGGAAGACGCCGTTGGCGATCGCGGCGGGCAGAGCCGCGGCCGGAACGCGCCGGGGCGGCTCGGCGTGACCAGTCCGGGTCGTTCCCGCCACGGCGACCAGCGCCAGCGCTGCCGCCAGACACACAGGTCCGAGCCGGGCTTTCCAAAAGGCTCGAAACGTCCTGACCGACGCGCTGATCATCGCCCTCGACGCTAGCGGCAGCATGGTTAACGCATTCTTGACGCCGGCATTGCACGAGGTCGAGACCGCCGCGCTGAAGGCGGCCCACCCGGTCGATTCCGTTGTTCCGTCAGCAGAACTGTCAGTTCGAGGTGTCATGCACACTTGCCAACCGGACCAGCGCACCCTTACAAGAGCCATCGACATACTTTGCCTAGGTTTCGAGTCGGGTGCTCCGCCCGATTGGGCGGTGCATGAAAGCCGCGCCCCTGACGACGTTCAGATCGAAAGCGGATACCTACTGCGGTTTTGTCGAAATCCCGTCAATCGGCGGGGCAAGGCACCGGACGCGAACCATGAGATCAAGCTGGGCCCATCGGAACGACTCTCGTCGTCACCTGTCCCTGTTCGCGTTCAGCAGTCCCGACATCGCGCCGCCGGCCTCGCGGATCACTCCGCCGCGGTCGACCTCGCTCATGACAGTGTCGTGCATGGCAGCAGCCGGCATGTCCTGGCGCGCGACGCCATCACCCATCATTTTCACATTGTCCCGTCCGTCGCACGCGACGCCAGCCGACCGCATCGGCAGGGTTTGCGCGCCGGCAACGGGATGCCCCGAAAGCAGGACACATGACGAACAAGATGCTGATCGACGCATCACACCCGGAAGAAACCCGGGTGGTGGTGCAGCGCGGTAACCGGATCGAGGAGTTCGATTTCGAATCCGCATCCCGCAAGCAGCTCCGCGGGAACATCTATCTCGCAAAGGTAACCCGGGTCGAACCATCGCTGCAGGCAGCGTTCATCGAGTATGGCGGGAACCGGCACGGCTTTCTCGCCTTCGCCGAGATCCATCCAGACTACTATCAGATTCCGATCGCGGACCGGCAGGCGCTGCTCGAGGAAGAAGCCCGCCACGCCGCGCGTGAGGACGACGACGAGCCTGGCCAGCGCCGCAGCAAGCCGCGCCCGAAGCCGAAGCGCCGGCGAGCGGCCGCCAAGGATAGTTCTCCCGACGAGACGGTCGTTTCCGACGAAACAGCCGCCGACGCCGCGGCGTCCGACGACGCGTTGGGTTCGGACGATGACGTGGCCGACGAGAGCGATACCGCCGAAGAGAAGGGTCGAGAGCAGAACGGCGAGGTCGACGAGCGCGACATCGTCGAGCAGGTCGGCGGTGGCGATGCCTTCGAGGAGGTCTCGGACCGTCCCTTCCGGCCCCGCCGTCAGTACAAGATCCAGGAAGTGATCAAGCGCCGGCAGATCCTCCTCGTGCAGGTCGTGAAGGAGGAGCGCGGCACGAAGGGCGCCGCGCTGACGACCTATCTCTCGCTC
>CAZVMY010000209.1:0-5834 GCA_964628955.1 uncultured Methylocystis sp. | reverse complement strand
GTAGAGCGTCGAGCCGAGATAGAGGCCGCGTGCGCCCATGGGGTTCTCCGGGCCGCCTGCCATGAAACGCGGCAGGTCCGGCCGCCGCAACAGCATCTGCGCCGGCGGCCGCCAATCCGGCCATTCCTGCTTGCGGGTGATCGTCTTGACGCCTGCCCATTCGAACCCGGGGCGGCCGACGCCGATGTCGTAACGGCGCGCCTTGCCGCCGGGCTGGACGAGGAAGAGAAATTTCGACGGCGTGTCGATGATGATCGTGCCGGGCGGCTGGCCTCCCGAGTAATCCACCTCCTGCGGCTCGAACCGTGCCGGGAAGCTCCGCTCGACGGGGAGATCGAGCGGCCGCTGCTCGGGAAGCGAGACCTGTCGAAGACGGCCGCTCCGTGGGTCGAAATCGTCGTCGTCCGTCTCCGGCAGGGCCGGCAGGTTGCGAGGCGCCGATCGCGGGAACGCTGCCGGCTGGCGCGCCCGGCCCGGGTCGCGGCCAGTCATCAGCAATTCGATGAAGCCGCCGCCGAGATTCGGCCCGGCTCCTTGCGTGGTGATCGGATCGACCGCGATCGGCCGTCCGTAGCTCTGCGCCAGGCCGGCATTCGGTGCGGCGAAGGCGGTGGCCCACGCCAGAAGGGAGAGCGGAAGAAATGTCTTCATCGGACGACCCTTGAATGCAGCGTCCGCAGCCCGATGATGCGGCTGCGTCGAGGCGCGAGTGTCTCTCGCTGCGGCGTCGAAATGGTAAATAAAGCACGTGTGTTAGTTCGTTTTACGTGTTGCTGACTAATCGATATAATTATGATTAATCGTTTATAACCCAAAAATATAGTTACATATCGTCTAATTTTTTTGGTTTACAGGTCGTTATTGCATGATGATCGTCGAATAGATTGTTAAGGGCTGTGCATTTATATCGACGCTGCCGCAGCCCTGATCAAGAAACCGACCATGCACGCGCTCCTGAAGAAGTACCGGATCGAAACAGACGAGACCGCGTACGACCTGCCGTCGTTCCCGGACGTGCCCGCGCCCGTTCCGCCGCCCGCGCCGTCAGCGGCGGCGATGGACCGCGTGATCGCCGAGATCCAGAGTCTCAAGGAGATGGTCCGGCCGGCGCAGTTCGTCGTTGGCAACATCGCCGAGGCCTACCGGCGCGAGATCACTGATCTCATGCGGCTCAAGGCCGAGTTCGACGAACTCCAGTCGGCCATCTCCGATACCAAGCGGCAGATCGCCTCGATCCACGCGTCTGCGCCGCGCACCGTCGGCATGCAGAACACCGCCGGAGAACTCGGCGCCGTGGTCGGCGACACGGAGAACGCGACCAACCTCATTCTCGCCACGACCGAGAAGGTCGAGATCCTGGCCGGCGTGATCCAGAGCGAGACTACACCCGCCGCGATGATCGCGCGGGCGGCGGAGATCGCGGCCGTCGTCTCGACCATCTACGAAGCCTGCAACTTCCAGGACCTGACGGGACAGCGGATCACGCGTGTCGTCGACGCCCTGTCGCATATCGAGAACCGCATCTCGCGGATGGTCGACATCTGGGGCGGCCTCGATTCGATCAAGAATGCGCTCGACTGCGAGATGGCGTCGCTGTCCGAGGAACGTGAGACCGAGGGCCACCACGCCCTCGTCAACGGCCCGGCCGTGGTGGGCGAAACCGACGTGGTCAATCAGGACGACATCGACGCCCTGTTCGACTGAGGCTTTGCGGTCAGCCGCCGCAGCGGACGAAGACCATGGTGCCGTACTTCGTCGCGGCTTCCGGTTCCCGGTAACGCAGTTCGAGCACCCGGCCGCTCCAGGACACGACGTCCTTGTTGGTCTTGTCCTGCGGGTCGACCAGCGCCCCGATCTGCCGGCCCCGCACCACGACCTCCACCGGCTTGCCCTGAAAGGCCTCGAACATCACGGCCCCGCCGGCCTTTCCGCGACCAATGACGTAGGGCTGGCTGCAGGCGGACCGGGCGCGGCCGGTGATCTCTTCCTTCTGCGCCGCCGCGAAATACGAGGCGACGCCCCAACGCCCGACGAGGTCTTCGGTGCGCAGCGGCTGCTGCGCCTGAACCCCTTGGGCGCAGGCGAGCAGCATGGCCGCGGCGAGCGGCGCGAGGGCGGATCGGGGTCGGGTCATGCGGGTCTCCGTGGCCTTGGGTGAGTGAGAGTCCGTTCGGGACGGCTCGCCTCTGGATGGCATCGCGTCGCGTCTTCGCGCTCGCTCGACAGGGGCAAATCGTCTAGCAGTTCGGCGTCCTCCCTATAGCGCGGCTCCGCCCTTGAAGCACGATACCTCGGCCAGGCCGGTCCTGGTGGCGATCGCCGGCATCGGCCTGCTCGTCATCGTGGACGCGGTCGTCAAGAAGCTGACGTCAGTCTACACGACGGCCGACGTCCTGCTGCTGCGCTATGGCAGCGGGCTGATCTTCGCCGGCCTGATTTTCGCTGCGGCCCGACCCGGCTGGCCGAGCCGGGCGCAATGGCCGCGCTACGTCGTGCGCACGGTGGTGGTCATGACGACCGCTGCCACCTTCTTCTACGCGGTGGCCCATCTGCCTCTTGCCGAGGTCATCACCATCGCCTTCCTGTCGCCGCTGTTCATGGCCTTGTTCGGCCGGATTTTCCTGGGCGAACGGTTTCACGCGCGCGTCGGCGTCGCGCTGCTGCTCGGCTTCGCCGGCATGCTCGTGATCGTGGGGACCGGGGAGGGTGTGGCCGGTCCCGCAACATCGTGGCTGCCGACGATCGCCGCCGTGATCTCGCCGGTCTCCTACGCCCTGTCGATCGTGTTGCTGCGGCATCAGAGCGGCGACGAGCCGATCACGAGGATCATGTTCGTCCAGGTGCTGCTCGGTCTCCTGGTGATCGCGCCGTTCCGGATCGGCGAGATCGAGCTGCCGCGTGGCGATCTCGCCTGGCTCGCGCTGGCCAGCGGCGCCTTCGGCACGGTCGGGAACCTGCTGGTGGCGTGGGCGGTGTCGAGGGCGCCGGCGGCGCGCGTCGGCGTGACCGAGTACACCGGCCTCGTCTGGGCGAGCATCCTCGGCTACGTGTTCTTCGCGGAGGTGCCGCGGCCCGCGGTCCTGGCCGGTGCCTTGCTGATCGTCGCGGGCTGCGTATTGGTCATGCGCGCGAAGCGGGTTCCGGTGGCGCAATCCTCGGCCGAAACCGTCTGACGAGGGTCTGCCGGAGACCGCCGCCGTCGAGCAGCAAGAGCACCATCGCGAAGGCCGCGCCGGCCGCCATCCCCTCGACCAGCAGCCGGAGCGGCGAGGGCGCCAGCGAATCGAACGGCAGGACGGCCAACGCCATCGCCGGGACCACCGCGAGCGCGGCGGCGATGTCGCGAAGCCGTGGCCGGATGGGCATCACGACGAGCACCATGATCACCGACGCGACGAGCGCGCCCGAAAACGCGAGGCTCTGCAGATGCGCGAACGTCTCCACGGCGGGTGCGGGACCGGCCAGCGCCACGCCACCGCCGTACAGGCCGGCCGCCACCAGGCTGGAGAGCGTCAGCGGCCACGTCACCCGACGGAGCTGAAACGCCGACGCGGCGGCGTATTGCGTCAGCGCGAGGCAGAAGAAGCCCGGCAAGAGCGCGAGCAGCAGGATCGCGAAGCTGCCGCGATAGGCTGCCGGCACGAACGTCGCCTCGAAGCTCGGCAGCAGCAGCCAGCAGCCTCCGCAGAGCCCGGCGAGGGTAACCAGCACGATCCCGACGTTGAGTTCGACGCGCCGGCGCGCCTCGTCGAGACCCGACCGGTCGGCGGCGCGGAGCGCGATCTGGAACAGGAGGATGTCCATCGCCGATCCGACCGTCGCCACGGCCCTGCTGCCGATGTCGTAGGCCAGCGAGAATTGTCCGGTCGCGGCGAAGCCGTGCACGGCGGCGATGTTGGCCCGGTTCCAGAGCGGCAGTACCTGGTAGACCGTGTTGGCGAGGACGATCGGCAGCGCGTAGACGAGGAAGATGCTGACCTGCGGCAAGCTGGCGAGGCGCCAGGAGACCGAGTGGTCGGCGAGCGCCCGCCGCGTCAGGAGCAGCGACGAGAATACGCTGAGGCACAGGCCGGCGAGCGCCACGGTCGCGCTCTGGAGCAGGGCAGCTCCGCCGATCACGAGCCCGAGCGAGAGCGCGTTCCGCAGGATCACCAGGCGCGAGTACGCCCGTTCCTCGAATCGCGCCCGGAGCAGCGCGGTGTGGTAATCGAACACCCCGTTGCAGATGCCCGCCACGGGCGCCACGCAGGCGAGCGCGAGCGGCAGGTCGAAATCCTGGCCTGCGAGCATCGCGCCGCCTGCGATCACGGCAATGCCCAGCGACGACAGACCGAACGCGACGTCGAGCGTCGCGCGCACCTCGGGCGCCTCGCGCCGGCTCCGCTCCGAATAGAACCGGGTGGCGCTGAGCCGCAGCCAGTCGAGAAACAGCGTGTTCAGGACGACCGCGATCGCCGCCGCGATGGCGTAGCGCCCGAACTCGGACGGCCCGAGGAAATGCGCGAGCAGCAGGCCCAGCGCGAAATTGAAGATCGAATTGATCAGGAACGTCAGGATCACGAGCATGAGGCATGCCGCTCCCGGCTCTCCCGCGCGCCGACGCTACCCGCATGCGCCATAAGGAAGGATTAAGCGGCTTGCGAAGCCTGCCCGCAAATGGTTGACTTAGGCAATCATTGGGTGTCGCAATGTCGGGACTGCAGGCCGAGAACGATGGAGCGGGAGGGCCGGACGACGACGGCACCGCGTCGCTCGACCCCTCGGAAGCCGTCGCGCCGTCGCCGTCGCCGGCGCTGGACGGAGCCGTAGCCGCGGTGCGGCGGTTCTCGCGGTTCTACACCGCCCGGATCGGTGTTCTGCACGAGGGGCTCTCGGGCAGCGACCTGTCGCTGGCCGAAGGGCGCATCGTCTGGGAACTGGCGCAGGACCGGACCGTGACGGCCACCGATCTTTCCGGCTGGCTCGATCTCGACCCCGGCTACCTCAGCCGCCTCCTGCGGGGGTTGCAGGCGCGGGATCTGATCGGGAAGCAGGCATCCGCACGGGACGGCCGCGAGATGCTGCTGTCGCTGACGGCCGCCGGGCGCGCCGTCTACGATTGCATGGACCGCCGGTCGCACGAGGACGTCGCGCGCGTCGTCGAGGGGCTCGGCCCTGCCGATCTGGCGCGCCTCGCAGGCGCGCTCGAGACGGCGACGGCGCTGCTCGGCGGTGTGCCGGTTCCGCCGGCCGAGATCGACCTGCGCGGTCCGCGACCCGGCGACATCGGCTGGATCGTGCACCGGCACGGCGTGCTCTACGCGGAAGAATACGGCTGGGACTGGCGGTTCGAGGCGCTGGTCGCCAAGGTCGCGGCGACTTTCGTCGAGACCGCCGATCCTCTGCGCGAGTGCTGCCGCATCGCCGACCGAGGGGGCGCCGTTCTCGGATCGGCGTTCGTCACCAGGCAGGACGACGACACCGCGAAGCTCAGGCTGGTCTACGTCGAGCCGGCCGCGCGCGGCACGGGGCTCGGCCGGCGACTGGTGACGGAAAGCCTCGATTTCGCGCGCAACGCCGGCTACGCGCGGATGACGCTCTGGACCAACGACGTGCTGGTCGCCGCGCGACGGCTTTACGTGTCGCTCGGCTTCGAGCTGATCCGGTCCAAGCCCCACCACAGCTTCGGCCACGACCTGGTGGGCGAAACCTGGGAGCGGGAGCTTTGACGCTCAGGCAAGCGGCCCTTCAGCCGGGCAGCGCCGCCGTCTCGGGGCGGAAGTCGGCGATCGCTTCCCTGAACACGTCGTCGGCCGCCCTGGCGTCGTCGGCGAGCAGCGCGGCGCGGAGCCCGT
>CAZVMY010000208.1:0-5838 GCA_964628955.1 uncultured Methylocystis sp. | reverse complement strand
GGCCGTCGTCAACCTCGCGGGAAGGCCGTTCACAATCCGGCGCGCGTTCCTCGACGACGTCCGGCGGCAGGACCAGAAGCAGCGCATCGCCAATCTCGGTCGCGCGCTGCTCGTGATGCATTCGCCGTTGGACTCGGTCGTCGGAGTCGACAATGCCCGCCGCATCTTCAGGGCGGCGCAGCATCCCAAAAGCTTCGTCTCGCTCGACCACGCCGATCATCTGCTGACCCGCGCGGCGGATGCCGCCTATGCCGCCAGCGTCATCGCCAGTTGGTCGGCGCGATACGTCGCGGACCAGGGCGCTGCCGCGTCGGTCGCCACGGCGGAGGAGGGGCGGGTGGTCGTCGAGGAGACGCGGCACGGCACGTTCGAGCAATCGGTGGCGGTCGGCAGGCATCGGTTCCTCGCGGACGAGCCGGTCGCCGCGGGTGGTTTCGATGCGGGACCCGGCCCCTACGACCTTCTGCTTGCCGCGCTTGGCGCCTGTACCGCGATGACGCTCAGGCTCTATGCCGAACGCAAGGGCCTGCCGCTCGAACGGGTGCGGGTCTCCCTCGCGCATGCGCGAACACACGCCGCCGATTGCGGCGCTTGTGAGGGAGAGGTGCGCAAGCTCGAGGTGATCGACCGCCGGATCGCGCTGATCGGCGAGCTCGACGCGGAGGCGCGCACGGCGCTGATGCGCATCGCCGATCGATGCCCCGTGCACCGCACGCTGTCGTCGGCCGTCACCATCGAGACGGTGGAGACGAGCGCCGGGATTTAGCAGGCCGGCTCGGATTGAGGCGACGGTGTGGCGAACGATCGGTTGCTAACAACTTTTTATCAGTTGGCAGTCTAGTTTACGCGCGCAACCACCCACCCGGAGCGACTCCCAATGATCTCCAGAAAAGACTTCATCCGCGGCATCGCCGGCGGAGCCATTCTCCTTGTCGCCGATCGCGCTGCGCTTGCCGCCGCCGGCGCCACTCCTGCGGAAGCCAAGGCCATGCTCGATCGCGCCGTTGCCTACACCAGGGCCAACGGCCGCAGCGAAGCCGCAAAGATCTTCAACGAAGGCAAGGAAGGGTTCAAGGATCGCGACCTCTACGTCGTGATGATCCAGGACTCGGGCGTGTTCGAGGCGCACGGCGACATCAAAGCGATGGTCGGCCGCAACATGATCGACCTGCGCGATCCCGACGGCACCTACATCGTCCGCGCCATTCTCGGCGTGAAGGACAGCGGCATGGTCGAGTTCAAGTGGAAGAACCCGCTGACCAACGCGGTCGAGCCCAAGCAGATGTTCTGCAGCCGCATGGGCGACGTCGTGCTCGCCGTCGGCGCCTACAAGTAAGCTCTCGGACGATTACCGAACGACGACGATCAGGGGTGATCCATAATGAGACTTTCAGACGTTTCCACGGGACTGAAAGTCCTGATTGCTCCGGTCGTCGCCGTCTCGGTGTTCGGGATGCTCGCCGTCCTGTGCTATCGGCTGTACAGCGAGATCCAGGACAGCGGCGCGCGGGTTGCCGCGGCCACCACGGTCCAGCGCGAGGTGGCACAGGCCACCAGCGACTTCCACAAGGGTCTCAGCACCTTCTATCGCGCGATCACCTGGACGTACTCCAAGGTCGAGCAGAAGCTGATCGACGAGGAGCTCAAGAGCGGCCTGAAGTCGATCGACGAGATCCAGGGCGAACTTGGTGCCGTCCAAACGGGTGATGCCGAGGCGATGCAGATCATCGGCGACGTCAAGCCCGCCCTGCAGAAGTTCCATGCCAGTCTGGACTTCGTCGCAGCAGCGCTCGCGGCCGATCCTTTCGTCGCCTCGATGATGATGTCCGACGTCAACGTTCGCGCTCGCGAGATCGAAGCGGCGCTCACCAAGCTGTCCGGACTGACGCTGAAGCGGATGGAGGACGTCAAGGTCGCGTCTGACGCGGAGACGCGTTCGGCCGTCCGGCTGTTCGCAATCGTCGGCATCGTCGCCATGCTGGTGTCGCTGCTGCTCGCTTTCCTCATCGGGCGCCTGATCACACGGCCGATCGTCCAGATCACCGGCGCCATGCGACAGCTGGCCGACGGCGACCTCGACGTGGAGGTGGCGGGTGCCGACCGGCGCGACGAGATCGGCGCCATGGCCTCGGCCATGACCGTCTTCAAGGACAACGCACGCCGGGTCGCCCAGTTGCGCGAGGAGCAGGACGTGCAGGAGCGGGAAGCCGCCCGGCTCCGGCGCGCCGAACTCGACGCGCTGGCCACGAACTTCGAGGGCTCGGTCAAGGGCCTCGTTGGACTGGTCGCGTCCTCCGCGACGACGATGCAGCGCCTGTCGCACGACCTCAAGATCACCGCGACCGATTCCACGGATCAGGCGACCAACGTCACGACGCTGGCGCTCGAGTCGGCCAGCAGCGTGACCAGCGTCGCCAACGCGGCCGAGGAACTCGCGGGGTCGATCTCCGAGATCACCGTGCGCACCAATCAGTCGGCCACCGCGGCCCAGAGCGCCGCGGATCGCGGCCGCTCGACCGTCGCGATCGCGCAGGGTCTCACGACTGCGTCCGACCGGATCGGCGAGGTGGTCGGCGTCATCCAGTCGATCGCCGCACAGACGAACCTGCTGGCGCTCAATGCCACGATCGAGGCGGCGCGCGCAGGCGAGGCCGGACGCGGCTTCGCCGTCGTCGCGCACGAAGTGAAGCAACTCAGCATCGAGACCACCCGCGCGACCGGCGACATCCGCGAGCAGATCACCAGCCTGCAGGCCGCGACCACCGAGGTGCTGGCGGCGATCGAACTGATCGGCAACGAGATCAGCGACGTCTACTCGCATGCAGCATCGATCGCGATCGCGGTGGAGGAGCAGCGCGCCGTCGTCGACGAGATCAGCCGCTCGGCGAGCAGCGTTGCCCAGTCGACGCAGATCGTCAGCCAGGAGATCGCGTCCGTCCGCGAGGGTGCCGAAACGACCGCGACCGCGGCGCAGCGCACCCATGAGGTTTCGAGCGAACTCGGCCAGCAGGCGCACCGGCTCGAGGAGGACGTGGCGAACTTCCTCCGGACGGTGCGCGCCGCCTGACGGGGGGCCGTTACGGGGCCTTGGGCCGGGCGAAGGCGCCGAGCGCCATCCTGATGACGATCTCGAGCCGCTCGCGGCTCGGTTTCGTTTTGGCCAGGACGTTCAGCCCCTGCACGACGCTGACGAGGAACGGAGCCGCCGCGGCCTGAGCCGGCACGATCTCGCCCTCGGCGGCGGCGCGGGCGAGGGCCTCGGCGAACGCCGCTTCGAGCCGCCCGAAGTGATCGCGGACTTTCGCCGCGATCTCGGGATCACGCGCGGCGAGTTCGATGGTGGCGTTGGTCGCCAGACAGCCCCAGCGGCGACGGCCGTCCAGTATCGAGTCGACCAGATGCGCGAAGTAGCGCTCGATGCCGGCGAAGCCCGATGGTGCTTCGGCTATGCGGCGGATCGCGTCGCGTGAAACCGTGGCGGCGTACCGGTCGAACGACGCCAGAAACACTGCGCGCTTGTCGCCGAAGGCGCCGTAGAGACTGCCGGGATTGAGGCCCATGGCGCGACAGAGCGCCAGAACGTGCACGCCGTCGAAGCCCTTCTCCCAGAACTGCTCGACGGCCCGGTCCAGGGTGTCATCCGGGTCGAAACGTCTCGGGCGCGCCATTCGTACAGCTTTCGATCCTTGGCCCGCTCCCGACACTTCCGGGGGGCTCTGCGCCAGTCCCAATCTCATCGCCCGCGCCAACGGGCTTGGGTCGTGGCCGCGAAACTCGCTTGACCACAATTTTATCCAACCGTATCCCTGTTCCTGAACGCTTATTCAACAACGGGGCGGCAATGCGGCGGCCGTCCGGCAACATCAAGGTGCCGCAGGGTCCGTCGCATTGCAATACTGCAATGCCTCGTTACCGACCGTGTCACACTATGCCCGCGTACTGAGAACGCGATTTCCGGGGGGACAGGCTATGGATACTTACCGCAAGGAAGCGGTCGTGACGGTCGGCTTCTTCGTGCTCTATCTGCTCGCCGCGCATACCGCGCCGTGGGCGCTGATCCTGGGCATCGACAATTCCAACCGCGTGCTCGGATTCCCGGTGCACTACTTCCTCGCGGTATTTCTCGGCTGGTTTGGCGTGCTCGCGGTCTCCATCTGGTGGAACATCGTCGCTGACAAGCTCGACGACGAGATCACAGCCTCCGATGGCAAGGTGAGACCTGCGGAAGACGTTCTGTCCTCGCAGAAGCAGGGACAGCGCTGATGACCCCCGCATCCTGGCAGCTTCAGAACATCTGGCTGGGCGTCGGCGTCACGGGCGCCATGTTCCTGCTCTACTATTGCATCGCGCTCTATTTCCGGCGCGAGACCCACAACGAGAAGGACCTCTATCTCGCCGGCCGGCAGATCGGGCCGATCATCAATTCGCTTGCCGCGGCCGCCACGTGGATGAGCGTCGCGACGTTTCTCGGCGTCGTCGCCCTGATCCAGCAGCTGCATCTGCCCTTCGTCTATATGTGGATCCAGCTGATCCTGAGCGTGCCGCTGCTCGTCCTGTTCTACGGTGCGATGCTCTGGCGGCTGGGTGTCTACAGCTCGGTCTCGTTCGTCCGCATCCGTTACGGACAGGGCGTGGCGTATCTCGCCGCCGCCTGGATGATCTTGATCATGCTCATGTACATGATCGGGCAGTTCATCGGCGTGGCCAAGGTGTTCGAGGTCCTGCTGGGACTGCCTTACCTGCCGTCGCTGATCGTGTCGGCACTCGTCATCACCGGCTACATCACGCTGGGCGGCATGAAGGGCGCGACCTACAATGATGCGATCCAGATGGTGATCATGCTCATCACGCTGATCGTGCCGCTGGCCGCCATCCTGCGGCAGCTCGACGCCACCGGCTTCTGGTTCCCGCCGCTCGGCTACGGCAACATGACCGAGGCGATGCTGAGCTACATCCCGGACTTTTTCAACCTGAAGCAGGATCCGCGGTTCTATCTGGCGCTGTTCGTCGCGCTGACCCTCGGCACGCTCGGGCTGCCCCAGCTCGCGCAGCGCGTGTTCACCTCCGCCAGCATCAAGACGGCCCGGCGCACCGTGCCGTGGTTCTGCCTGTGGGTCGGCATCACCTTCTCCAGCGTCTACGCGGTCGGCTTCGCCGGCGTGTTCCACTTCGCCAAGCTCGGGCAGACGCTGTCCCCGGCGGCGGCGGACAAGACGACCCTGCTGCTCAACCTGGCGTACAACCCCGAATGGGTCAGCGCGCTGGTGATCGCCGGCGCCCTGGCAGCCGGCATCTCGACCATCGCAGGGCTGATGATCGGCGTGGCGACCGTGGCCAGCCACGACATCGTCGGCATGATCAAGCCGGACCTCGACGAGAAGACGAAGCTCCGCTGGGGCTATATCGCGCTGCTGGTGACGGGCGTGGTGTCGCTGGTCATCTCCCTCAACCCGCCCGCCTTCCTGATCATCTCGATCTTCTGGGCGTTCGGGTTGTGTGCCTGCACCATCACTCCGATGCTGGTGCTCGGCGCCTGGTCGACCCGCATCAACCGCTACGGCGCCTTCGTCGGCAGCGCCATCGCGGGCGTCCTCTACATCGTGATCTCGCCCTACGTCTTTCCGCAGTTCGCGGTCGGCAAGGGGCTGGTCGCCAATCTCGGCTACGCGGCAGCGCTGATCACGGTCCCGATCGGGTTCATCGTGACCGTGCTCGCGTCGCTGGCGGCCGAGCGCCTGGTCGGGGCGAAGGCGGCGGCTCATCGGGCCGAGGCACAGACCCTGGTCGAGGGGATGCACGGCTGGCCGACGATCACCGGCGCGCGCTACGGCGCGGCCG
>CAZVMY010000207.1:4847-5848 GCA_964628955.1 uncultured Methylocystis sp. | reverse complement strand
AACCTGTCGCCGGTGCTTTGGCGAAAACTGCCGGGCGCGCGATCGGCCGGCCGGGTGCAGTCGGTCGCGCTCCGCCTGGTCTGCGATCGCGAGAACGAGATCGAGCGCTTCGTACCGCGCGAATACTGGTCGCTCGTCGCCCTGCTCGCGACCATGGCGCGGGAGGAGTTCGAGGCCCGGCTCGTCGGAGCCCGGACGCTCGCCGGCACGGAAGAAAAGCTGACGCGGCTGAGCGTCGGCAAGGAACGGGATGCGGCCGCGTTCGAGGCCGCGCTGAACCAGGCGCGGTTCACGGTGAGCGCGGTCGAGTCCCGGCCTGCGAAGCGTCACCCCTATCCGCCCTTCACGACCTCGACGTTGCAGCAGGAGGCGTCGCGAAAGCTCGGCATGGCGCCGGCGATCGCGATGCGCGTCGCGCAGAAGCTCTACGAAGGCGTCGAGATCGGCGGCGAGACGGTCGGGCTGATCACCTACATGCGGACCGACGGTGTGCAGATGGCAGGCGAAGCGATCGCCCAGGTCCGCCGCCTGATCGCCAACGATTACGGCGACCGCTATCTGCCGGGCGCGCCGCGCGCCTATTCCACCAAGGCCAAGAACGCGCAGGAAGCGCACGAGGCGATCCGTCCGACCGATCTGTTCCGGACGCCCGACAAGATGCGCCGCTTCCTCGATAGCGACGGCGCGCGTCTCTACGAGCTGATCTGGAAGCGCACGGTCGCGAGCCAGATGGAATCGGCGGAAATGGAACGCACCTCGGTCGACATCGAGGCGACGCTGCCCGTCGGCGCGTCGGCGCTTTACGAGCGTCTGGATATGCGCGCCACCGGCCAGGTGATCCGCTTCGACGGCTTTCTCAAGCTCTACACCGAGAGCCGGGACGATGGTCCCGCTGCCGGAACGGCAGACGACGAGGAGAACCGTCGCCTGCCGCTGATGGCGATGGGCGAATCGCTCGATCCGAAGGCGATCACCAAGACGCAGCACTTCACCGAGCCGCC
>CAZVMY010000207.1:0-4837 GCA_964628955.1 uncultured Methylocystis sp. | reverse complement strand
GCGCCGCCGCCGCGCTATTCCGAGGCCAGCCTCGTCAAGCGGATGGAGGAACTGGGCATCGGCCGCCCGTCCACCTATGCCGCGACCCTCGCCGTGCTGCAGGACCGCGAATACGTGCGGGTCGAGAAAAAGCGCCTCTTCGCCGAGGACAAGGGCCGGCTCGTCACCTCGTTCCTCGAAAGTTTCTTCGCGCGCTACGTCGAGTTCGACTTCACGGCCGATCTGGAGAACGAACTCGACCGGATTTCCAATGGCGAGATCGACTGGCGCGAGGTGATGCGCGCCTTCTGGCGTGATTTCTCGGCCGCGATCGACGGCACGAAGGAGCTGCGTACCGGCCAGGTGCTCGACGCGCTGAACGAGCTTCTCGGGCCGCATCTCTTCCCGAAGAAGGCCGACGGCGGCGAACCCCGCGTTTGCCCGCGCTGCGGCAGCGGCCAGCTGTCCTTGAAGCTGGGCAAGCTCGGACCGTTCATCGGCTGCTCGAACTATCCCGAATGCCGCTTCACGCGGCCGTTCTCGGCACCCGGCAACGGCGACGGCACCGGGCAGGACGGCGCGGGTGGCGACGGGTTGCGCACACTCGGGACCGACCCGGCCACCGGCCTTCCGGTGACGGTCCGCGAGGGCCGTTTCGGGGCCTATGTCCAGCTGGGCGAGGGCGAGAAGCCCAAGCGATCGAGCATCCCGAAGGCGGAAACGGTGGCCAGCGTCACCTTCGAACAGGCGCTGAAATACCTGTCGCTGCCGCGCGAGGTCGGCCGCCATCCCGAGGACGGCGAACCGATCATGGCCAGCATCGGCCGTTTCGGCCCGTACGTGCAGCACGGCAAAACCTTCGCGAACCTCTCCGACGAGGAGGAGGTCTTCACCGTGGGCCTCAACCGCGCGGTCGACGTCATCGCCGAGAAACGCCTGAAGGGTCCAGGACGCTTCGGACGCGGCGGCGCGGCGCAGGGCCGGCTGATCGGCGACCATCCGGACGGCGGGCCGGTGCAGGTGCATGACGGACGCTATGGCGCTTATGCGAGCTGGAACGGCGTCAACGCCACATTGCCGAAGACGATGGATAAGGACCGGCTCACCCTCGACGAGGCCGTCGCGCTGATCCGCGCGAAACAGGCGAGCGGCGACGGCAAGCCGAACGCGCGCAAGCGCGCCCCGGGCGCCAGGGGTCCGGCCACCACGACAGCGGCCAAGGCACCCGGTGCTAAGAAAGCCGGTACCAAGAAGCCTGGAGCAAAGAAGACTGGTGCAAAGAAAGCTGCCACCACCGCGAAGGCAGGCGGCAAGGCTCGAGACGGAGACCGGACGTCCGGGACCGACGGAAACGAGGCGGAGAAAGCGCCGCCCCGCTCGCGGCGCGCGGGTTGAACGGCTGAATCGCAGGACGCGGCTTAAGCAGGGCGAAAGGTTCGAGCGTTATCTCTGGATTCGGACTCAGAGGTCGCCATGGTCGACATCGGCACGCGTTTCACCAACTACGCCTTCATCGCTCCGCCGGGCGTGAACCGCTCTGCCAAGACCTTGCAGGATCTGGGTGTCGAGAACGTCGAGCGGTTCAAGCCGAGCCTGACCAAGCAGTCGACCGAAGTCCAGAACTCGGCCGCGAAGATCAACGAGCTGCTGCAGCCGCAATCCGCGCTCGAGGTTTCGCGCGGGCTCCAGCGGTCGTCGGAACTGACCGCCCAGATCGAACGCGCGGGCAAGGACGCCGCGACGCGTCTGGCCGCTGCCGCCGCACGCGCCAACATCAAGTCGTCCCAGGCCGCGTTCAGCGGGTCCACGAGCATCGCGAGCATCTTCGCGAACCGGAAGGACAACTCGATCTTTTCGGCGGTCGCGGCCTCGCTCAACCGGCAGGCGACCGAGGCCCGGACCAAGGCCGAGAGCCTGACCCTGAAGAACGGCGCCAACCAGGTCGCGACCAAGGACCCGTTCGACCGCACGGTCCGCACCATTTTCGCCGCCAGCGGCCAGGCGAGCCTCGACGTGCAGAAGCGCGCCCTCGTGGCCGGCACCACGGACGTCGCGGCCGAGCCGGGCAAGAAGGACGGCTTCGTCTACGAAGCGCTGACCTTCGAAGACGGCGGGCGGCCGTCCGGCGACAACCAGGGCTTCACGCTGAAGATCAAGACCGGCGCCAAGGCGGCGACCATCGTCGTCGACACCCGCGATCCGGCGGAGGACGACTTCCGCGCATCGCGTGTCGAGATCACGACTGGCGGCGAATCGGACGTCGTCTTCGTCGCCGGCGACAACAGCTCGATCATCCGCACCGGGGGCGGCAACGATCTGGTCTTCGCGGACGGCGAATCGATCGTCTACGGCGGCGATGGCAACGACGTGATAACCGCCAAGACGGCGGTCGGCGAGGCCGGAAACGACGTGCTGTTCAGCAACGGTTTCGCAGCCGGCGGCGTCGGCAACGACACGATCACGCTCTTCGGTCTCGGCGAGGACGAACCGGCGCCCACCGGCTCCGGCGGTGACGGCGACGACGTGATCACCGCCAACGTCTTCGCCCAGATAGACGGCGGCGACGGCAAGGACGTCCTGGTGCTGCGTGACGGAGGCATCGCGATCGGCGGTGCCGGCGACGACACGATCACCGCCATCGGCAAGGCGACCGTGGACGGTGGCGCCGGCAACGACGACATCGTGCTGACCGACGAGGCGACGGCGAACGGCGGCGATGGCGACGACGGCATCGCGGCCAGCGCCTTCGCCACGGTCGCCGGCGGCAAGGGCGACGATTTCATCAGCCTGAGCAAGGGTGGCAACGTCACCTATGCCAAGGGCGACGGGCGTGACAGCATCCAGCTCTATGGTGCTGCCGGGCCGGACGGAGCGGTCGTCGCCACCAGGCTGAACGAGATCACCCTCGACGGGATCGACTATTCCGAGGTCAACGTCGACGTCTTCGGAGAGTCGATCCAGATCACCTTCGTCGATCCGGCGGAAACCGGCCGGCTGATCGTCAACCGCTACGACATCCCCTCGTTCGAGGAGGACGTGCTCCTGCGGTTCAACAAGGATGGCCAGACGCAGGTCGTGACGGTGAACCGGGCCGACAAGCTGGTGGGGCAGAAGGTGCCGCTGATCGCCTGAGGACGGGTTCCCCGTGACGCGCCGGCTGGCCTCGTATAGCCTCGGACGATGCCGCCACGCCGCCCGTCCGATCCGGTCCCCCGCCCTGCCCGACCGCGACGCCATCCTGTCTTTCATCGGTTCGTCGAAGGGCCGCGTGGGCAAGCGCGAGATCGCGCGTGCTTTCGGCCTGTCCGGTTCCGACCGGCTCGCGCTCAAGTCGCTGTTGCGGGAACTCGAAAACGAAGGCCGGCTCGAGCGCCGGCGCGCCGGACTGACGCGACGCGACGAACTGCCCGAGGTGCTCGCGGCCGACATCGTCGCCCGCGACGGCGACGGCGAGTTGATCGCGGTCCCGAGCGACTGGAAGGCCGAGACCTCGGGGCCGGCGCCGCGCATTCTCGTGCGCCGTCCCCGCCGCGACGAGGCAGGACCGGCGCCGGGCATCGGCGACCGCGTGCTGCTGAAGCTCGACAAGGCGGGAGACGGCGACGGCGCGCGCGTCGGCCGGATCACCCGACGCCTCGGGCGGCGATCCGAGCACACGATCGGCATCTTCCGCGCAGGCGCGGACGGCGGCGGCCGCGTCGTCCCCGTGGACAAGAAGGCACAGGGCCGGGAGATCGCGATACCCAGAGGACGCGAAGCCAGCGCCGAGGACGGTGACCTCGTGGCGGTCGAGACCGAACCGTCGTCGCGTCTCGGCCTGCGCCAGGGTCGCGTTCGCGAGCGGCTCGGATCGCTCGCCACCGAACGCGCCGTCAGCCTGATCGCCATCCACACCAACGGCATCCCTTACGTTTTCCCGGAGGACGTGCTGCGGGAAGCGGCCGAGGCACGGCCGTCGCCGACGGGCACCCGCGAAGACTGGCGGGCCCTCCCTCTCGTCACCATCGACCCGCCGGACGCGAAGGACCATGACGACGCGGTCCACGCCGCCCCGGACGACGATCCCGACAATCGGGGAGGCTTCGTGCTCTCCATCGCGATCGCCGACGTCGCGGCTTACGTCCGCCCGGGCAGCGCGCTCGATCGCGAGGCGCGCCTGCGCGGCAACTCGGTCTATTTCCCGGATCGCGTGGTGCCCATGCTGCCGGAGCGCATCTCCAACGATCTGTGCTCGCTCCGGCCCGACGAGGACCGGCCCGCGCTCGCGATCCGCGCGATCATCGGCGCGGACGGGCGCAAGCGAAGCCACACCGTCCACCGCATCACGATGCGTTCGGTCGCGAAGCTCGCCTACGACCGAGCGCAGGCCGCGATCGACGGACGGCCGGACGACGTGACGACGGACCTCGTCGTCCCTGTCCTCGCGCCGCTCTATGCCGCCTACCGGGCGTTGCAGAAGGCGCGCGGCAACAGGGAGCCGCTGGAGCTCGATCTGCCGGAGCGCAAGCTCGTCCTCGACGTCAAGGGCGAGGTCGCCAGGGTCGCGACGCCCGAACGTCTCGACGCGCATCGGCTGATCGAGGAGTTCATGATCCTCGCCAACGTCTGCGCCGCCGAGACGCTGGAAGCCAGGCGCCAGATCCTCGTCTACCGCGTGCACGACCAGCCCTCGCTCGAGAAGATGGAGGCCCTGCGCGAGTTTCTCGACAGCATCGGCATCAGCCTCCCGAAGGCCGGCGCGGTCCGCCCCGCCCTGTTCAACCGCATTCTTGCAGCGGTCGTGGGCACCGAGCACGCGCAGCTGGTGAACGACGTCGTGCTGCGGGCGCAGGCGCAGGCCGAGTATGCGCCGGAGAAC
>CAZVMY010000206.1:0-5883 GCA_964628955.1 uncultured Methylocystis sp. | reverse complement strand
CACGAAGCGCACGTCCGGCTTGTCGATGCCCATGCCGAAGGCGACCGTCGCCACCATCACGATGCCGTCCTCGCGCAGGAAACGATCCTGGTTCGCAGCACGCGCAGCCGCATCCATACCGGCGTGATAGGCCAGTGCCGGGACGCCGGCACCGACCAGGGCCGTGGCCATGTCCTCCGTCCGCTTGCGTGTCGCGCAATAGACGATGCCGCTCTCGCCGCGGTGTCCGTCGACGAAGGCGAGCACCTGTTTCGTCCGGTTGGTCTTCGGCTCGGCCGCCAGCCTGAGGTTCGGCCGGTCGAAGCCCTGCACGAAGACCTCGGTCGGGCCGTCGAACAGCCGCTCGACGATGTCGGTGCGGGTCGCGACGTCGGCCGTGGCGGTGAAGGCCGAGAGCGGCACGTCGCCCAGCGCCCGCCGCGCGGCGCCGATCTCGCGGTACTCCGGCCGGAAGTCGTGGCCCCATTGCGAGACGCAATGCGCCTCGTCGACGGCGATGCGCCGGACGCCGGCGGCGCGCAGCAGATCCAGCGTACCGGGCTTCGCCAGACGTTCCGGCGCGACGTAGAGCAGGAGCACCCGCCCGTCCCGGAAGTCGCGCATCGCGCGGTCGTTGTCCGCCATCGCGTTGGCGGAGTTCAGGCTGGCAACGCCGATGCCCAGCGCGCCGAGCGCGAGGGCCTGGTCGCGCATCAGCGCGATCAGTGGCGAGATCACCACCGTCGGCTCGCCGAGCGTGATGGCGGGAACCTGATAGCACAGCGACTTGCCGCCACCGGTCGGCATCACCGCGAGGAAGCTGCGGCCTTCGAGCGCCGCGCGGATGATCTCGATCTGCGCCGGGCGGAAATCGGCATAGCCGAACACGTCGGCCAGCCGGCGACGCGCGGCGTCCAGTGAGTCAGCGGGGCGCGGACGGTCGGCAGCGAGCATGGGCGGATCAGGAACCATGGAAAAGCCGCGCGACTCGGGCGGAGCGGCGTAACGACCCTAGCCGCGCCGACCCTGCCCCGCCAGCCGCGCCTTGCGCATCGACCACATCTCCTTGCCGCTGCCCGGACACGCTTCTACTGTCATGCTCGTCCCGCCCGACTCGCCCTCTCGCCAGGTTCCTTCATGCTCCGCGCGCACAATCCGCCCGCCATCCACCCGCCGTTCGCGCGTTACAGCCATGCGATCGAGGTTCCGGCCGGCGCGCGGCTGTTGTTCGTTTCCGGCCAGCTCGGGATCCAGTCCAACAGGCTGGTTCCCGACAGCGCGGCCGAGCAGACGGAACTCTGCTTCCATGCGATCCGGATGATCCTCGCCGAAGCGGCGATGACCTTCGCCAACGTGGTGCGCGTCAACGCCTTCGTGACCGACCGGCTCTACATGGCGGACTACATGGCGGTCCGCGACCGGTTCATGCCGACGCCGCCGCCGGCTTCGACGCTGATGATCGTCTCCGGTTTCACGCGGAGCGAGTTCAAGGTCGAGGTCGAGGTGGTGGCCGCCGACCCGGCCTGAACGGAGGAACGCATGACGTCCCGGTACTGGGCGGAGCTCGGCTGGCAGGATTTCGCGGCGCGCGACATGGCCGCCACGATCGCCGTCCTGCCGGTGGCCGCCATCGAGCAACACGGTCCGCATCTGCCGGTCGGCGTCGATACGATGATCGCCGAAGGGCTCGTCGCCCGGACGGCTGCCGCGTTGCCGGACGATCTGCCGGTGCTCTTCCTGCCCGTCCAGACGATCGGCAAGTCGAACGAGCATCTGGATTTTCCCGGCACCCTGTCGCTGGGCGCGGAGACCGCGATCCGCGCCTGGTGCGATATCGGCGACAGCGTCGCCCGCGCGGGCTGCCACAAGCTGGTGATCCTGAACGCGCACGGCGGCAACGTGCCGGTCGTCGACATCGTGGGCCGCGAGATGCGCGTGCGCCACGGCATGCTCGCCGTCATCTGCATGTGGCCGCGCCTCGGGCTGCCGCCGGGCATGATCAGCGAGCACGAGACGACCTACGGCATTCATGGCGGGGAGGTAGAGACCTCGCTCATGCTGGCGTTCCGCCCGGAGACCGTCCGGCCGGACAAGGCGAACCGGTTCCATTCCCGCGCGGAAACGATCGCGGCCGACAACGCCAGGCTGCGCGTGACGCAGCCGATCGGCCTCGGCTGGATGTCGCAGGATCTGAACCCCGATGGGGTCGTCGGCGACGCTTCGGCAGCCACGCGCGACAAGGGCGAGCGGATCGCCGATCACGTGGCGGCGGGGCTGGTCGAATTGCTGCACGACGTGCACCGCTTCGACGTCGGCTCGCTCGGTCCCGGGCCCTTGCAGCGATGAGCACCCTCCGGTGATCGGGCTTGCAGACGTCCCGGATCGCTCCCAGATGGCGGGGATGACAACCGCGGCCGAGACCCTTCCGCGCCTGACTCTCGACATCAGCGGCATGCACTGCGCCGGCTGTGCCGGTGCGGTGGAGCGCGCACTGGAGAAGGTCGCGGGAAGCGGCCGCGCGAAGGTCAACCTGCCGCTGTCGCGGGCGGACGTCGAGGCGCCCGCCTCGAGCGCGGCGGACCTCGTCGAGGCGGTGGAAGCGGCCGGCTACGGCGCGGTTCCGCGGCTGGGGTCCGCACTGGAGCGACGCCAGGCCGCGGACCGGGCCGAGGTGGAGCGGCGTTCCGAGGAACGCATGACGCTGCTCCGGCTGATCGCAGCCACGCTGCTGACGCTGCCCTTCCTCGTCGACATGATCCAGTCCGCGGTCCGGGGGACCGGCCCCCTGCTCGACCCGTGGCTTCAACTCGCGCTGGCGACGCCAGTGCAGTTCGTCTGCGGCTATCCGTTCCTGAAGGGTGCCGGTATGGCGCTCGAGCGCGGCAGGGCGAACATGGACGTTCTCGTCGCGCTCGGAACGCTCTCGGCATGGGGCTTCAGCACCTGGCTCATCCTAGACGGCGAGGCCGGTCACGGCCACGCGCTCTATTTCGAGGGAGCGGCCGCCGTCATTACCTTCGTACTCCTCGGCAAGGTGCTCGAGGCCCGGGCCCGCAAGGGCGCGGTGTCGGTGCTCAACGCGCTAGCGAACGAGCGCCCGACGATGGCGAGGGTCTGGCGCGATGGCGCGTGGCGCGAGACCCCGGCGGACATGATCGCGCCGGGCGAACGTG
Organism: uncultured Methylocystis sp.; assembly: GCA_964628955.1. Classification (GTDB taxonomy): domain Bacteria; phylum Pseudomonadota; class Alphaproteobacteria; order Rhizobiales; family Beijerinckiaceae; genus CAZVMY01. The sequence continues at coordinate 2,731 of CAZVMY010000206.1, read as the reverse complement.
TCCTGCTGCGCGCGGGAGAGCGTGCGCCGGCGGACGGTACGGTGCTGGACGGCATGAGCGACATGGACGAGGCGCTCGTGACCGGCGAAAGCGTACCGGTCGCCAAGGCGCCCGGCGCCCGCGTCATCGCCGGGGCCCTGAACGGCAACGGCACGCTGACGATCGAGGCGGCGGCCGTCGGCGAGGATACGACACTCGCCCGCATTACCCGGCTGGTCGAGGCAGCGCAGATCGGCAAGGCCCCGCTGCAGCGTCTGGCCGACCGGATTTCGGCCGTGTTCGTTCCGCTCGTTCTGGTCCTTGCCGCCGGTACCGCCGCCGGCTGGTGGTGGTTCGGCCAGACGGAGACTGCATTCGTCGCCGCCATCTCGGTCCTCGTCGTGGCCTGCCCCTGCGCGCTGGGCCTCGCGACGCCGGTGGCGCTGGTCGCAGGCACGGGACGCGCCGCGAAGGCCGGCATCATCGTGCGCGACATCGCGGCGCTCGAGGCGGCGGCGGGCGTCGACACGGTCGCCTTCGACAAGACCGGCACGATCACCGAAGGCGTGCCGAAACTGACGGCCGTCGCCGCGCCGGGCGTCGGCTCGGAAGACGCGCTCAGGCTGGCAGCGGCCCTCGCGGTGGGCAGCGATCATCCCCTGTCACGCGCGATCGTCGCGGCCGCCGAAGACCGCGGCATCGTTCCGTCGACGGCGAGCGACCTGGAGACGGCGCCCGGCCTCGGCGTCCGGGGCAGGATCAACGGGGTCGAGGCGCTGCTCGGCAACGCCGCGCATCTCAGGGAACACTCGATCGCGCTCGGCCTGATCGAGCAGATCATCCATCAGGACCAGAGCTTCGCCGAGGCACAGTCGGTCGTCTGGCTCGCAGGCGCCGGCAAGGTCATCGGTGCCTTCGCGTTCACCGACACGCTGCGTCGTCACGCTCCGGACGTCGTTTCGGCCCTCGCGCGCGCCGGGCTCGACACGGTGCTGCTGTCGGGGGATCGCGAGAAGGCCGCACAGGCGGTCGCCAGGAGCGCCGGCATCGCCGATGCGCGCGGCGAACTCACGCCGGAAAAGAAGGTGGCGGCACTGCGGGCCTTGCGGTCGAAAGCCCACCGCGTAGCGATGGTCGGCGACGGCATCAACGACGCGCCGGCGCTCGCCATGGCGGACGTCGGCATCGCCATGGCCGGGGGCACCGATGCGGCACGGTCCTCGGCCGGGTTGATCCTGATGCGCCCGGACCTCCGCCTCGTTCCCGAAGCGCTGGCAATCGCGAGAGCGACACGCCTGACGATCCGTCAGAACCTGCTGCTCGCGTTCGTCTTCAACATCGGCGGCATCGGCGCCGCCATGGCAGGCCTGCTGACCCCGGCCATCGCAGGCGCAGCCATGGCCGCGTCATCGGTCAGCGTCGTCCTGAACGCGCTGAGGCTGTCGCGGTAAGCCGCAGCCCTTCACGGGCGTTCGACCTCGGTAATTTTGTTAGCTGGGCCTTTTGCAGGAGCCTGCCTCGGAGGGGCGGCAGCCCCCTGAAAGCGACCCGCGGATCGCAAACGACTTTTTATTGCGTAATTTTTGCTCTGCAGGGCACATTATGTCTTTACGCCGCATATTGAGGCAACACTTGGCGTATTCGCGACTTGTGACGGTCAGAAATATCTGCTTAGACGACACGACAGGAATGCTGACGCTTGTCGCGGGCCGTACGGCTCGCAGGGGAGAGAGCGATGACTGCGGGTCGTGAACGGAGCGCCGGAGCGAGCGCGATGGCGCAGATCGTGGCACGCGACGCGCTTGCCAGGGACATCGTGGTGCGCGATCCCGGCCTTCCGGCGTCGGCAGGTCTGTACGATCCCCGCCACGAGAAGGACGCCTGCGGCGTTGGCTTCGTGGCGCATATGAAGAACCGTCGCAGCCACGACATCGTGGCGCGCGGGCTCGACATCCTCAGGAACCTCGTCCATCGCGGGGCGGTCGGTGCCGACCCGAAGGCCGGCGACGGCTGCGGCATGCTGGTGCAGATTCCGCACCGCTTCTTCCGCGAGGAGGCCGCGCGGGCCGGCTTCACGCTGCCGGAGCCCGGGCACTATGCCGTCGGGCATTTCTTCCTGCCGCGCGACAAGGAAACGGCCGGCATCTGCCGCGACATCATCGAGCGCTCCATCGTCGAGGAGGGTTTCAAGCTGCTCGGGCTGCGCGTGCCACCGGTCGATCCTTCCGGGCTCGGCGAGAGCGTGAAACCGACGGAGCCGCGCCATCTCCAGGTGTTCGTCGGCCGCGACAGCCAGTCCAGGACCGATGACGAATTCGAGCGCCGGCTCTTCATCCTGCGCAAGGTGATCTCGAACGCGGCTTATACCCAAGGCGCGCCGCGCGAGCGCGGCTTCTATCCCGTGTCGCTGTCGTGCCGCACGGTCGTCTACAAGGGCATGCTGCTCGCCGACCAGCTCGGCGCCTATTACAAGGATCTGACCGATCCGCGCTTCGAGTCCGCGCTGGCGCTCGTCCACCAGCGCTTCTCGACCAACACCTTCCCGACCTGGTCGCTGTCCCACCCCTACCGGATGGTGGCGCACAACGGCGAGATCAACACGCTGCGCGGCAACGTCAACTGGATGGCGGCGCGGCAGGCGTCCGTCGACAGCGAACTCTACGGCAACGACATCTCCAAGCTCTGGCCGATCTCCTACGAGGGCCAGTCGGACACGGCGTGCTTCGACAACGCGCTCGAATTTCTGACCATG
>CAZVMY010000205.1:0-5891 GCA_964628955.1 uncultured Methylocystis sp. | reverse complement strand
TCCGTCAGATGCTCCAGAAGGTGGAGGTCGAAGACGGCGGCGAAACGACGCTGGTCCAAGGTGAGCAACTCGACTTCATCGAGTACGAGGAAATCAACGCGAAGGCGAAGACCGAAGGCATCAAGCAAGCCGTCGGCAAGCCCGTGCTCCTCGGCATCACGAAGGCGTCGTTGCAGACCCGCTCGTTCATCTCGGCGGCCTCGTTCCAGGAAACCACGCGCGTCCTCACCGAAGCTGCCGTCTCCGGCAAGTCCGACAGTCTCGAAGGCCTCAAGGAGAACGTGATCGTCGGGCGACTCATCCCGGCCGGCACGGGCCAGATGATGTCGCGGATCCGGGAGATCGCCATGCGCCGCGACGAGATGATCCTGACCCAGCGGGCGGCCGAAGACGCGGCTGCCAACGAGGAGGTGCCGGCCGCTCTGCCGGCGGCGGAGTAGCCAGTCTCCCGGGTCTCGGGAACGTCACCCGTGTTTGGAGAGCCGCCTTCGGGCGGCTTTTCTTTTGGTGCCGCCGCCTCGATCACGCCCTATTGTGGACAAAATTTTAGCCAATTATGTTGTGGGCATCCGTTTGGGGTATTCTGGCGCCGGGGTCTCGCGATAGGCTCGACTGACCGTGGTCGAGGAGCTTCGTGGGGCGATGATCTTCTCGTTTATCTGCGGCGTGGCGCTGGGCGTGATCCTGAAGGACGCCCTTCGGCTCACGCTCGTTCTCTCGCTCGTCCTGCCGATAGCGGCGATCGGCGGCCTGATCCTGTCGGGAGGCGGCGCCATCGACCGGCTGCTTCTTGCGGGCGGTCTTTATCTCGCCGGTGTCGTCGGAGCGGTCCTTGCCTTGCTGGCGCGGATGGGCGTGACCATGGTCCTTGCCAGACTGGCGAAACCTCGGGTGAAGCGACCGCGCGCGCGGCCTGTTCTCGAGGACTGACGCCGGGGTCGGGTCAGAGGTATTCGGCGCGGATGTCGACGGTCGACCGGCGACCGACGTCGGGCGCGTGGGCATCCAGCCATTCGCCTGCGACGCTGCGGCCGAGATCCCGCAACTTGGTCAGGAACGACCAGTCGGTCTGGTACTTGGTCTCGACCGAATAGGCTGCGAGTACGTCGTCGGCGCGGATCGCATGGATGAAGACGCGCTTGAGCCGGTCCGCCGCCTCGGCCGTCACCCAGCCGTCGTCGATCAGCTTCGAAACGAAGGCGATGGCGCGCATCTCGCGCATCAATGACGAGTTGAAGCTGATCTCATTGATGCGGTTGAGGATCTCGGATGCGCGTCGCGGCAGGGTGTGCCGGATGATCGGGTTGATGTGCACGATCAGGATGTCAGGCGCGGTCATGTCGTAGATCAGCGGATAGATTGCGGGATTGCCGATGAAGCCGCCGTCCCAATACGCCTCGCCGTCGATCTCGATCGCCTGGAACAGCAGCGGCAGGCAGGCTGAGGCGAGAACCATGTCCGTGGTCAGCTCGGCATTGGAGAACACGCGGGCCTTGCCGGTTCGCACGCTCGTGGCGCAGAGCCGCAGCCGCGTGCAGTCGTCATGCCGGACGGCCTCGAAATCGACGACCGCCTCGAGCACCGAACGCAGCGGGTTGAGGTTCAGCGGGTTGAGTTCATAGGGTGAGAAGACCTGCGTCATGGTCTCGAACATGCGAAAGGCCGTCGGCTGTCCCAGTCCCAGCGAATCGAGCCAGGTGCGCATGGCGCTGCCGCCGAGCGGCGAGGCCAGGCTGCCGGCGTCGCTGACCCGGCGCCAGAACCGGTCGAGCGCGTCGCGGGCGCCGTCGACGCCGCCGGTCATCCGGCCATAGGCGTAGACGACGGCATTCATCGCGCCGGCGCTGGTAGCCGAAAAGCCTTCGATCGTCAGGCGACCGTCTTCCAGGATGCGGTCCAGCACGCCCCAGCCGAACGCGCCATGCGCGCCGCCGCCCTGCAGCGCGAGGTTGATCGGGCTGGACCGTGGGCGATGCGAAACCGGACCGGCAGTTACCGGATCGGGCACATGTATGGTCATTCTGATCTCCTCGCCGGGGTGCCGGTGTCTCTCACGGCCGCTCCCACCGGCCCCGGACGCGCATGTCAATTCCGTCCGCCCGGCGCTTTCGATAAGATGGGCGCTGTCGCCGGCTGGTCAGTCGGCTCTAGGCAGGAGGCTTCCAATGCCCAATCCAACGTTCGCTTCCAGCATCATGCCGCGGTGCGCGATCGCCCTCGTCGCCAGTATTCTCAGTGTCACTGTTGCACAGGCTGGCTCGTGCCCGGCAGGGAAGGAGCTCGCAAAGCCGCGTGATCTCGAACAAATCGGCGAGAGCCGCATGAAACGCGAAACGCTGGCCGTCATCAAGCTGCAGGGCTGGCGCGGCGTCGGCGACCTGCTGCTGCGGACCCGACGCCTCACGATCGCACCGGGCGGCACGGTTCCGACCCACTACCACAACGATCGTCCGTCGATCGTCTACGTGGTCAAGGGCGAGATCGTCGAGCACAGCAATGCGTGCTCGGTGCCGATCCTGCACAAGGCCGGTGAATGGACGCCGGAGTTCGGCGACTTCCACGGCCATTGGTGGAAGAACGAGTCGAACGAGGAGGTCGTGCTCACGTCCTCCGACGTGATTCCGCCGGACCAGCAGGACGATCCGGCCATGTGACCGGGACCGTCAGGCAGAGCTGACGCGGTCTCCGGCGAAGACGGCCCCGAACGGTGGCAGGGTGATGGCAGTTACCGCCAGCGCTCCGGCAAAGCCGTGTCCGGACAGAGGCACCGTGCCGGCGAAGGCGTCCACGGTGCAGTGCACGGTGTGCGGCCCGAGGTTGAGGGCGGCGACGATGCGTCGCCGTCCAAGCATCCGTTCGACGACGAGGACCGGCTCCGGCGCGTCGTGGAAGCGCATCGATCCGGTGAGCAGCGCCGGCTGACCCCGCCGCCAGCGCAGGAACCGGGCGATGCGGCCGAATGCCGATCCGGGATCGGCTTCCTGGAGGCGCGCCGGTCGTGTTCTGTGCCGCGGATCGACCGGCAGCCACGGCCGGACGGGGGGCGGTGCGAAGCCGTCGCCCGGAATATTGTCCCAGACCATCGGTGTCCGCGCTCCGTCGCGGCCCTTGAACTGCGGCCAGAACGCGATCCCGTAGGGGTCCTGCAGCGCCTCGAACGGCACCTCGGCCTCGACCATGCCGAGCTCGTCGCCCTGGTAGAGGCAGGGCGCGCCGCGCAGCGTGCCGAGCAGTGCGGCGAGCAGGGGCGCCGCGCTCTGCGCATCCGCCTCGAAGCCCAAGCGCGTGACGGCGCGCGTCACGTCGTGGTTGGAAAGGGCGTAGCTGACCCAGCCCGTGGCGCCGACCGCGGCGTCGATGCGCTCGACGGCCCGCCGGATGTCGCCGGCTGTCATGTCCGCCCCGAACAGGTCGAAGGAATAGACCATGTGCAGGCGCTTCTTGCCGGCGGTGTACTCCCGCGCGCGCCGCTCCGGCTTGAGGTCGGTGACCAGTTCGCCGACCAGCATGGCGCCGGGTTTGCCGTCGACGACGGCGCGTAGCCGCTCGACGAAGGCGAGGGTCTCCGGCCGGGTGTGATCGTAGACGTGATCCTGCCAGCCATAGGGGTTGGTCCGGCTGGTCACGCGCAGAACGCGGTCCACCGGGGCGGCTGGATTGTTCCTCAGCTTCGGGTCGTGGGCGTAGTAGTTCACGACGTCCAGGCGGAACCCGTCGGCGCCCTTGTCCAGCCAGAAGCGCGCCACGTCGAGCAGCGCCTCCTGAACGGCCGGCTGATGAAAATTCAGGTCGGGCTGCGAGGTCAGGAAGTTGTGCAGGTAATACTGCCCGCGGCCGGGATGCCAGTGCCAGGCCGGGCCGCCGAAGACTGCCAGCCAGTTGTTCGGCGGCGTCCCGTCCGGCCGGGGATCGGCCCAGACGTACCAGTCGTGTTTCGGGTTGTCGCGCGACGATGCGCTTTCCACGAACCAGGCATGCCGGTCCGAGGTGTGGCTCAGCACGAGGTCGAACAACACCCGCAGTCCGAGCGCATGGGCACGCGCGAGCAGCGCCTCGACGTCGGCCATCGTGCCGAACAGCGGGTCGACCGCGCAGTAATCGGCGACGTCGTAGCCGAAATCGCGCATCGGCGAGGCGAAGAACGGCGTGATCCAGACGACGTCCACGCCGACTGCCGCGATATGCTCGAGCCGTCGCGTGATGCCGGCGAGATCGCCGATCCCGTCGCCGTTCGAGTCCTGGAACGAGCGGACATAAACCTGATAGACGACCTCACCGCCCCGGCCGGGCGTCGTCGTCGCGCTCAGGGGCGGGGACCTTGCAGGCATGGACCGTCGAGGCATGGCGCATCATGCCGGGACCGGTCGAGCGCGCGCAACCGGCTCCACGCCATTTGATGCCCGTCGCGCAGCAGCGGCCGGAGCGCGGCGTCCGCCACGCCAACCGCTGCCGCGAGACCGGCGTCGCCGGTGACGGCATAAAGACCGGCACCGAGCAGCGCCGCGCTGCCGAGCCGCCAGCTCAGCGCCGACCAGACGAGCCGCGGCGCGAAGCGACCTTCGGCAGTCGCCGGGGCGCTGGCCTCATGCGCCGGCGTCGTGACCAGCGCATCGACGACACCGAGCGCCACCGTCTCGTTGCTCGCCCGGTCGATCAGGATGAAGGCGCCGAGCGTCCGGTCCGCGGCATAGGGTGCCACCGGGATCGGCCGGTCGAAGGCGAGCGTCACGCGGCCGATGCCGTTCATGGTGAGCCCGTCGGCCGCGCGGGGCAGGAAGGTCTCGATGTCGATCGCGTGCTCGAAGGCATCGACTTTGGCGCCGGCCGTGACCGCCCCGAGCCGGATGAGAAAATCGCGTGCGCCGGCCAGCGGCTGCGTTCCCGTCCAGAGCAGCCGCGCCCGGACGGAACGCACCGCGATCAGGTCGCTGCCGGCCGCCGCCAGCACGTCGCCGCGCGAAACGTCGACCGGCCGGTCGAGCGTCGCCACGACGGCCTGGCCGGCTTCGGCCGAGGACACCTCCCGGCCGGCCGCGATCAGCCTGGCGATGCGCGCCGGCAGCCCGGAGGGCAGGACGCTGACGGCATCGCCGACCGACAGGACGCCGGCGGAAAGCGTGCCGGCGTAACCCCGGAAATCCGGGTCCGGGCGGTTGACCCATTGCACGGGCAGGACGGCCCGCGCCGGGCCAGTTGCGACAGGCTCGGGCTCCGCCTGTTCGAGCCGGTCGAGCAGCGCGGGTCCCAAATACCATGGCATCCGCGCCGATCGGCGGGTGATGCCATCGCCCTCAAGCGCGGAGACCGGCAGCGCATCGATGGTCGCGAAGCCGAGGCCGGCCGTTGCGGCGCGGAACGCGGCCGCGATCCGCTCGAACACGGTCCGGTCGTAGCCCACGAGGTCCATCTTGTTGACGACGAGCACGACCTGCCGGACGCCGGCCAGCGAAACGACATAGGCGTGGCGGCGCGTCTGCGGCAGCACGCCCTTGCTGGCATCGACGAGGATCAGCGCCAGATCGGCGCCGGCCGCTCCGGTCGCCATGTTGCGGGTGTACTGCTCGTGGCCGGGCGTATCGGTCACGACGAAGGCGCGGCGCGGCGTCTCGAAATAGCGGTAGGCGACGTCGATGGTGATGCCCTGCTCGCGCTCGGCGGCCAGACCGTCGACCAGCAGCGCATAGTCCGGTTCGCTTCCCTGCGTGCCGAAGCGGACCGAGTCGCGGCGCAATGCCTCGAGCTGATCGTCCGGCACGGCGTCGGCCTCATGGAGCAGACGGCCGATCAGCGTCGACTTGCCGTCGTCGACCGAGCCGCAGGTGATGAAGCGCAGCCGGCTCCGGCGATAGGCGGCTGCCGGGTCGACGGCCTCCGTGAAAATCTCCATTCTT
>CAZVMY010000204.1:0-5937 GCA_964628955.1 uncultured Methylocystis sp. | reverse complement strand
CGCGATCTTCATCTGCGCGAACAGTTCCGGAAAAAGCCGAAGCATCGCCTCGCGATTCTCCAGCATGTACGACACGCCAGACGGCGTCCGCGCGTTATCCTCCAGCACGTAGAAGGTGTCGGCGTCGACCCGCACCACGTCGATTCCGGCGATGTGGACATAGACGCCGCCCGGCGGCTCGATCCGCGTCATCTCCGGCTGGAACGCCGGGTTCTGCAGGATCAGCTCTTCGGGCACGATGCCGGCGCGCACGATCTCGCGCGCGTGGTAGGCGTCGTGGATGAAGGCATTGAGCGCCTTCACGCGCTGTTCGAGGCCGCGGGTCAGGCGTGCCCATTCGTCCGAGGTCAGGATCCGCGGCACGATGTCGAACGGGATGAGCCGTTCCGTGCCCTGATCGTCGCCGTAGACGTTGAAGGTAATGCCGATGCGGCGGAAGAAGTGCTCCGCCTCCAGCTTGCGGCTCGCGATCATCTCGGCGGGCGCCGCGGCGAGCCATTGCTCCAGCTTCTCGTACCCTGACCGCGTTCTTCCCTCGAAACCCCTCATTTCGTCGAACACGGACGCGGTCACGCTGCTTTCCCCCATGCCCGACCTGCGCCGCGCTCGTCCGCATCGGAGCAAATTCGGTGCCGTACGGGAAGCGGAAAACGCGCGCTCACGGGCGACGGTGCCGTTCGCGCATCACGATCGCGACCGCGATCCCGCCGAGCGCTCCGACCAGGGGCGCGGGCCAGGGCAGGACGTACTTGCGGCCGACGGGCGTCGCGAGGCCCATCGCTCCGATCCCGGAGCCGACGATTTCCCGGAACCAGCCCTCGCTGAACGCCTCGCTGTCGGTGTGTCCGGCGAGGATGCGGATATGCAGGGCGAAGACCAGCGCCAGCGCGCCGATCCAGCCCCCCGCGATCAGCGGCGCGGCAACGCTGGCCCGAAGCCAGCCCGGCCAGGCCCGCGCCACGGCCGAGGCCACGACGAGCGCGGTCAGCATCGTCACGAAGGCCGCGACGGCCGCCATCACGACCAGCCCGGCGGTCCTGTCCGAGAACGCCTCGCGCAGCTCGAGGACGCGCAGCGCCACGAGCGATCCGGCGAGTGCCGCGACGGCAGCGGCGGCGGCGAGTGCCTCACGCATCCCGCGTCCCGAGCCGGCGCGCGAAGGGCTGCATGAGCTGCGGCATCAGGTAGATCGGGAACTGCGCGAGGGAGAAGAAGAGGAACGTCGTCTCCGGTACGGCGGTGCCCAGCGCGGCGACGAGGAGACCCATGTTGCGCTGTCCGGTCGAATAGCCGAGGACCAGCCGGTCGGCCCGGGCCAGCCCGCCGAGCAGCAGCGACGCGCTGGCGAAGCCCGCCGCCGAAACCAGTGCGGCGGCCGCGAGAAAGCCGGCGACCGTCCAGGGCCGGTCCACCGCGGCCGCCGTCACGCCGTCCATGGCCGCGACGGCATACAGGAAGTAGCAGACGACGCCGACGCCATCGATCGACTGTTTGTGCTGCCGGATCCGGGCCTCGCCGATGACCAGCCGCAACGTTCCTCCGGCCAGGATGGCGCCGCCGATCAGCCAGACGAGGCGCTCGACAAGGACCAGCCGATCGAGCGGAACGGACATGCCGGCGACGAACTCGACCGCGAACGGCGCCACCAGCGGCGCCAGGAGCGTCGTGATCGCGACGGTGGCGAAGACCAGGGTCGGTTCAAGCCCGAGGATCATCGCGATCGCCGGCGCGGACATGACCGGCGGAGCCGCGGCCAGCAGCGCCAGTCCCAAGATCAGGCCGGGGTCGAGCGCGCCGCGTCCGATCAGCGCGAGACCTGCGAGCACGATGACGGCCGGCGCGAGCGTGACCCAAACGCAGGACAGCATCAGTCTGCCGGGCGCGGCGACGAGCGCGCGCAGGGCCGCCAGATCGATCCGCGCGAAGGTCAGCGTGATAAAGCAGAAGATGGTGATCGCGAGCAGCGGCCGGGCGGCGGCCGCGAACTGCGGCAGGGCCAGACCGAGGAAGATGCTGATCGCGAAACCCGTCGTCCCATGGCGACCCACGAAGGCCAGAGGCGCCAGAAGCGCAGACATCATGCCGACCTTTCTCCATTGCCGGCCCGATCGTCACGGCGCTTCGGCCCCGACCTTGCACGGGAGCATCGGGTTGCACAGGCCCGCCCGCAAGGCCATCTCCGATCAGGACGCTCCCCAACCATGACGATTTCAGACCATGTCCATCGCAAACCTGAGTGAAGCGCGCGGCGGATCGGGCTGCGACGCGGGCGCGCTTGCCAGTGGCCGGGCGTTGCGCCACTGCTCGGACGGATTGCGTGGGCGTTCCGGAAAGGACAGCGAGTGGTGAACGCAGACGTCGTCGTGCTCGGCGCCGGGATGGTCGGCGTGTCGATCGCCGTGCATCTGGCGAAGCGGGGCCGCTCTGTCGTGCTGGTGGACCGCAACCCCGGCGCAGGCGAGGGCACGTCCTACGGCAATGCCGGCATCATCGAGCGGTCGAGCATCCTCCCGTATATGTTTCCGCGCGACATCGGCCAGATCGTCAAATATGCGCTGAACCAGCAGCCCGAGGCCTATTATCAGCTGTCCTCGCTGCACAAGGTCGCGCCCTGGCTCGTGCGCTACTGGCTGAACTCGACGCCGCGGCGCAAGGCCGAGATCGCGGCGGCCAACCTGCCACTGATCGAAAACTCGCTGGCGGAACATCAGGCGCTGGCCAGGGAGGCCGGCGTGAGCGTGGCCTTGCGGCCGGACGGCTGGCTGAAGCTGTTTCGTACGCAGCAGAAGCTCGACGAGGCGCTGGGCGAGATCGCGGTCTTCCGGACGCACGGTCTCGCCGTCGATCCGCTCGACCCCGCGCAGGTGCAGGCGCTCGAGCCGCACCTGACGGGCGCTATCGTCGGCGGCGTGCACATGCGCAACCCCGCTTCGGTCGCGGACCCCGAAGGTCTGGCGAAATCCTACGAGGGACTGTTCGAAAAGCTGGGAGGCCGCTATCTTCAGGGCGATGCCCGCACGCTACGGCAGCAGGGCGAGGGCTGGACCATCGAAACCGTGGCCGGCCCGCTGACCGTGCGCGATGTCGCCGTGGCGATGGGGCCATGGTCCAGCGACATCTTCGAGCCGCTGGGCTACGCCATCCCGCTCGGCGTGAAGCGCGGCTATCACCTGCACTTCACCGCCAAAGGCAATGCGGTGCTCCACCGACCGGTTCTCGATGTCGATGGCGGCTACGTTCTGGCGCCGATGGCAAAGGGGATCCGCCTGACGACCGGCGCCGAATTCGCCGTTCGCGACGCGGCGCCCTCGACGGTGCCGATCTCGCGCACCGAGCCGCTGGCCCGCGCGTTCTTCCCGCTGGATGCACGGGTGGAGAAGGAGCCCTGGCTCGGCCGTCGTCCGGCGCTGCCCGACATGACCCCGGTGATCGGACCGGCATCGCGACACCGCGGCCTCTGGTTCGCGTTCGGCCACCATCACCACGGGCTGACCAACGGCCCGGTCACGGGGCGGCTGCTGGCCGAACTGATCACCGGTGAGACCCCGTTCATCGATCCCACGCCCTACCGCGTCGACCGGTTCTGAGCGGGCTCAAGGCGCCGGGCTGCCGAACCGGTCTTTCCACGCCGGCAGGGCGCCCGGAAACGGCAGGGCCGTCGCCTCGTAGACGGCCCGGGCAATCGCCCGCGCCAGACAGTCCGCGGTGACCGCGCCGATCTCCGTCAGCTGGTGCGGACCCGGCGCGACCGGTCTTGCCCTGGTTGAGACGCTGAACACGGTATCGCCGTCGGAGATCGCGTGCGACAGGCGCATCGCCTTGGCGATGCCGCCATGCGCCACGATGGCGAGCCGCTTCAGCATCGCCTTGTCGATATCGGCATCGGTCGCAACCAGCGCGATGGTCGTGGCGGTCCCCGGGCCACCCTTCCAGCCGAGCGTCAGCATGTCCGGCGTGACGGCCGACGGCCAGCCGAGACCGCCGAACTCGGCGTCTCGCTCATAGGCTCCGGCCCAGAAATGCGGGCCGTTCCCCATGACGACGGCGCCGATGCTGTTGGCCACCACCAGCGCGCCGACTGTGAAGCCGGAAGGCGTCGTGGCGCTGGCGGAACCGAGCCCGCCCTTGAAGCCGAACGTCGTCGCCCCGTAGCCCGCGCCCGCCGTGCCCAACGCGAAGGTTTCCGCTGCGGCGCCGGTGGCCTGATATCCGAGTTCGCGATAGGGCGGATGCAAGCCCCAGTCCTTGTCACCACCGGCCAGCAGGTCGAAGCAGATCGCCTGGGGCGCCAGAGGAATCCGCAGGCCAGCGAAAAGGACGCCGCGGCCATGCTCGCGAAGCCACGATTGCGCGCCGGTCGACGCGTCGAGGCCGAACGTCGAGCCGCCGGACAGGACTATGGCATCGACGCCGGGTGCGATCGTCTCGGGTTCGAGCAGCCGCGTCTCGCGGTCGCCCGGCGCGCCGCCCAGAACCGCGCAGGACGCCGCCACCGGCACCTCGAAACGCGCGACCGTGACACCTGAGGCGAGACGCGCCTCGTGGGCGTTGCCGACGAGAACGCCCGGCACGTCGGTGATCAGATTTCGCATCACGGCGCCTCACAACGGGGTGACGTTCGGTCGCCCGGCGCTTGCCAGCCGGCCTGTCCGCACCCATGGTCCGCGGCATCCATAACCGATGGCCGCCCCGGCCGCAGCGCCTCTTCGCAGGCGTGGCCGGGCGGCCGCAAGTCTGGAGTCCCGATGGCGGACGTCACGTTTCCGGCGGCGGCGGTGGCAGGGTTGCTCTCGTTTCTGAGCCCCTGCGTCCTGCCGCTGGTCCCACCGTACATGGCCTATATGGCCGGCACCTCGGTCGATCGGCTGGCCGATGCCGAGACGGGAACGGCCAGCCGGCGGACGCTGCTCGTCGCGCTCCTGTTCGTGCTCGGTTTCACGACCGTGTTCGTGGCGCTCGGCGCGACGGCGTCGGCGTTCGGGCAGGTCGTGCGGCAGTATTCGGGGACGCTCGCGATCGTCGCCGGCGTGGCCATCATCATCATGGGACTGCACTTCCTCGGCCTCTTCCGGCTCGGGTTCCTCTACCGGGAAGCACGGCTGCAGGTCGATCGCCCGGCCGGTTTCGCCGGCGCCTACGTCATGGGCTTGGCCTTCGCCTTCGGCTGGACGCCGTGTATCGGGCCTGTGCTCGCCGGGGTGCTGGCGGTGGCGGGATCGGAGGCCAACGCCTCCAAGGGCGCGCTCCTCCTCGCGGTCTATTCGCTGGGCCTCGGCGTCCCGTTCCTCGCGGCCGCCCTCGCGATGGGGCCGTTCCTGCGCTTCCTCAAGCGCTTCCGCACCCATATGGGCACGGTCGAGAAGGTCATGGGCGGAGCGCTGGTGCTCACGGGTCTCGCCTTCCTCACGGGCTTCATGACGACCGCGAGCTTCTGGCTGCTCGAGACGTTTCCGGGGCTGGCGACGCTGGGGTGAGTTGTTGTTCCAGTTTTGGGAACATGCTATCCCGGTGCCGTGCAGATCATCGCGAAGCGCACCTTGAAGACGTTCTGGCTTCGCGAACCGGCAGCCGAAACGCCGCTCAGGAACTGGTTCGCGCGGGTTCTGGCGGCAAACTGGTCTGGTCCATCGGACGTGAAGACGATGTTCGGGACGACTGTCGACTTCATCGGAGACAATCGCGTCATTTTCGACGTCGGCGGCAACAAGTTCAGGCTGATCGTCCACGTGTCGTACCGATACAAGCGTGTTCTGATCAAGTTCGTCGGTACACATTCCGAGTATGATCGCATCAATCCGGAGACCGTCTGATGGATGTTCGACCGATTCGTGATGAGAACGACTACGACTGGGCCCTGTCCCAGGTCGCGATGTATTTCGAGGAGGAGCCGGAACCAGGTTCTCCGGAAGCTGAGCGTTTCGATGTCCTTGCCACCCT
>CAZVMY010000203.1:0-5955 GCA_964628955.1 uncultured Methylocystis sp. | reverse complement strand
AAGCAATCGCATCCCTGCCAGGTGATGGCCGACGTGATGACCTTCGAGGAGCATCGCGGGCCGATCGCCGGCCGCACCGTCGCCTGGACCGGCGACAGCAACAACGTGCTCTCGTCCTGGCTCCATGCCGCACGGCGCTTCGATTTCACGCTCAAGGTCGCGACGCCGGAGGAACTGCGCCCGCGGTCCGAGTTCTTCGACTGGGCCAAGCGCAACCAGGCTCATCTGGTCTATACGACCGACCCGGCCGAGGCGGCCCGGCGCGCCGATGCCGTCGTCACCGATGCCTGGGTTTCCATGGGCGACAAGGACGAGGGCCGCCGGCACAACCTGCTGCGGCCCTATCAGGTCGATGCAAGCCTGATAGCCAAGGCGGCGGAGGACGCCATCTTCCTGCATTGCCTGCCGGCGCATCGTGGCGAGGAGGTCACCGACGAGGTGATGGACGGCCCGCAATCGGTCATCTTCGACGAGGCCGAGAACCGCCTGCACGCGCAAAAGGGCATTCTCGCGTGGGTCTTCGAGGGATCGGCGAGATGACGCAGCCGGCGGCGGGGCTTCAGGATGACCTGATCCTGCCCTTTCAGGTCGAGGCGCTCGACGTGCGGGGCCGCATCGTCAGGCTCGGGCCGGCGATCGACACGATCCTGCGGCGCCACGCTTATCCGGACACGGTGGGCCGGGTGCTCGGAGAGGCCGTCGCGCTGACGGCGCTGCTCGGATCGGCCCTCAAGTTCGACGGCCGTTTCCAGCTTCAGACGCGCAGCGACGGTCCGGTGTCGATGATCGTGGTCGATTTCGAGGCGCCCGATCGCGTCAGGGCCTATGCGCAGTTCGACGCCGAGCGGCTGGGCGAGGCGGCGAGCCCCGCGCAGCTGCTCGGGCACGGCCATCTGGCGCTGACCATCGAGCAGGGCGCTGAGCTGCAGCGCTACCAGGGCGTCGTGGCACTCGACGGACAGGGGCTCGAGGCGGCCGCGCATCGGTATTTCCGTCAATCGGAGCAGATCCCGACCCTCGTACGGCTGGCCGTCGGCGAGGTCCAGGCTGGTGGCGAGACGCAGCCGGCCTGGCGCGCCGGCGGGTTGATGATCCAGTTCCTGCCGTCCTCGCCCGAGCGGCTGCGCCGGGTCGACCTCGATCCGGGTGACGCGCCCGAAGGCGCGGTTCCCGATCGCCCGGGCGAGGACGACGCGTGGGTCGAGGCGAAGCTGCTCGCGGCGACGGTGGAGGATCACGAGCTGCTCGATCCGACGCTGTCGGGCGAACGGTTGCTCTACCGGCTGTTCCATCAGCCGGGTGTGCGGGTCTTCGAGCCGCTGGCGCTGCGGGAGGCGTGCCGCTGCTCCCGGCAGCGCATCTTCAACATGCTGAAGCGCTTCACGCCCGAGGAGCGGCGGGACATGGTCGCCGACGACGGGCGCATCGGCGTGACGTGCGAGTTCTGCTCGACCCGCTACGTGTTCGATCCCGACGAGGTCCGGCTGGCCGTTGCCGTCGAGTGAGCGGCCGTCACCGGCAGAGCGCCTCGTCGAGACGCTGCATGAAGCCGATGCAAGCCTCGATCTCGGCGATCTCGATGAACTCGTCCGGTTGGTGCGCCTGCTCGATATTGCCCGGGCCGCACAGCACGGTGGGCAGCCCGGCCAGCTGGAAGCGCCCCGCCTCGCTGCCGTAAGGCACGGTGATGGTATGGTTCCGGCCCGTGAGCCGGAACGCCAGCGCTTCGGCGGCGGAGCCGGGATCGGGCGCGAGACCGGGGACGTCGATGTCGCAGACCGTCGTGACGGCCGCAGGCAGGCCGTGACGCCCGAGGTGCCGCAGCACATTGGTCTCGGCGAAGGCCGCAAGCCGGGCCGGGATGACGACAGCGGCGTCGCCCGGAACGTAGCGGATCTCCCAATGGAACCGGCATTCCTTCGCGGTGATGTTGCGGGCCGTGCCACCGGAGATGGTGCCGACGTGGACCGTGCTGAACGGCGGGTCGAACCGTCCCGTCGGATCACCCGCGTCGCGGGCCGTGTCGGCAAGCCGCCCGAGTTCGACGACCAGCGCGGCCGCGCCTTCGATCGCGTTGACGCCCAACGCGGGCTTCGAGGAATGCGCCTCAAAACCCTGCACGGTCGTCCAGAAGATCGCCACGCCCTTGTGTGCATCGGCGACCTGCATGCCGGTCGGTTCGCCGACGAAGACGGCGCGCGGTCGCGGAAGTTGGTCCCCAAGCGCCGCGATGGCGTCGACCACGCCCAGGCAGGTGGTCTCCTCGTCATAGGAGAGGAGGATGTGGATCGGCGCGCGCAGCGGCAGGCTTCGGAAGTGCGGAACGAGCGCCAGCGCCACGGCGTCGAACGCCTTCATGTCACAGCTTCCGCGCCCGTAAAGCCGCGAGCCGTCCCGACGCAGCACGAAGGGATCGCTCGTCCAGGTCTGGCCGGCCACCGGCACGACGTCGGTGTGCCCCGACAGGACGATCCCGCCGTCGACCATTGGTCCGATGGTCGCGAGGATCGTCGCCTTGTCGCCCTGGACATTGCCGAAGCGGCTGAACGGCACGCCCTGGTCGGCCAGATAGGCCGCGACGAAATCGATCAGCGGCAGATTGGAGCGCGACGTCTCGGTGTCGAACGCCACCAGCCGTTCGAGCATCTCGAGGCTGCGGCCGAGCGGATCGCGGGCGTTCAATTCAGCGTTCGCCGCTCGGACGGACTGTCGAGCGAGAAGGCCGGGACGTCGACCCGGAAGAGCGTGCCGTCCGCGCGTTCCATCTCGTACTGACCGACCATGATGCCCTGAGGCGTGGGCAGAGGGCAGCCCGACGTATAGGTGAAGCTGTCGCCCGGCTGGAGGACCGGCGTCTCGCCGACGACGCCGTCGCCGCGAACCTCGCGGAGCATGCCGTTGGCATCGGTGATCCGCCAATGCCGGCGCAGCAGCTGGACCGCGTCGCCGCCTGTGTTCTCGATCGTCACGGTATAGGCCCAGAAGAACTGGCCGATCCGTGGATCGGAGCGTTCCGGCATGAACTGCGGCTCAACGCTGACGCGGATGTCGTGGGTAATACGCGAATACACGGCTTACGACCTATCCAGCCGCCGCGGGGACCGCGGAGGGGGTGAAGGGACCGAAACGGAAACGGCGGATCCTCGACATGGCGAGGCTGTGGTAGGACGCGCCGTCGGCAGCGTCAATCGGCGCGAATCCCGGCAGAAGGACGGTTCGAACGATGCTGGACGGCGTGATGCGACGGGTACTCGACCCCGCACTCGACGCGGCCGGAGCCGCGCTCGCGCGACGCGGCATCCGGGCCGATCACGTGACGCTGGCTGGAGCCGCGCTCGGCGGCGGCGCCGTGCTGTGCATCGTCCTTGGCCGGTACGGGCCCGCGCTCGGGTTCCTGATTCTCAATCGGCTCGCGGACGGTCTGGATGGCGCAGTCGCCCGCGCGTCGCAGCCGAGTGCCCGCGGCGCCTATCTCGACATCGTGCTGGATTTCGTCTTCTACGGCGCGTTTCCCCTGGCGTTCGCCGTGGCCGACCCTGCTGCCAACGCGCTGGCCGCCGCCGTGCTGCTGGCGAGCTTCTATGCGAATGGCGCCAGCTTCCTCGCCTACTCGGCGCTGGCGGCTCGGCGCGGCATGGAAACCCGCGCACGCGGCGTCAAGCTGCTCTACTTCACGACTGGGCTCGCGGAAGGGACCGAAACGATCGCCGTATTCATCGCGATGCTGGTCTGGCCGGCCGCGTTTCCCGCGCTGGCCTACGGGTTTGCGGCGCTCTGCGTGATCACCTGCGCCGCCCGCGTGCTGCAGGCCTGGCGCGTCTTCGGGACGGACGGGCCGGTATAGGACCGCACCGCGCCGGCTTGGCGCCCCGGCCCGCTTCCGATACGAGACCTGGAGCCGCCTCCCGGCCATGGACCTGCCGATGCCCGAGACAGGCATTCTCCCCGACACGATGATCGAAGGTCTGATCGACGTCGGCGGCATCCGGCTCGAGCTGCCGCTCGTCGCCGGACAGGTGCAGCCGGCGAGCCTCGATCTGCGGCTCGGCAGGCGCGTCTGGAGGATGCGCGCGAGCTTCCTGCCGGGACAGGCGCGCACGGTGGCGAGCCGGATCGACGAACACGCCCTGCATACGATCGACCTCTCCGGGGGCGCGGTGCTGGAGACCGGCTGCGTCTACCTTGCCGAACTCATCGAAAGTCTCTCGCTCCCCGACGACGTCGCCGCCGGCGCCAATCCCAAAAGTTCGACCGGCCGCCTCGACGTCTTCACCCGGGTGATCGTCGATGGCGCCCGGGCATTCGACACCGTGCCGGTTGGCTACCACGGGCCGGTCTATGCCGAGATCTCGCCGCGCACCTTTCCGGTGCTGGTCAGAACCGGCTCGCGGTTGTCGCAGCTGCGCTTCCGGCGCGGCGAACCACGGCTGAGCGATTCCGAGCTCGCCGCGCTCCATGCGACGACGCGGCTCGTCGACGACGACGACCACTCGATCGCCGGCGGCATCGGGGTCGGCGTCGACCTCGCCGGCGCCGGGCCGGGCACCCTGATCGGCTATCGCGGCAAGCGGCATACCGGGCTCGTCGACATCGATGCGGTGAAGGCCCAGCCGATCGCGGCGTTCTGGGAACCGCTGCTCGCCGAGGAGGATGGCACGCTGGTGCTCGACCCCGGCCAGTTCTACATCCTCGCCTCGCGCGAGGCGGTGCACGTGCCGCCGAGCCATGCGGCCGAGATGGTGCCGTTCGACCCGCTCGTCGGCGAGTTCCGGGTGCATTACGCCGGCTTCTTCGATCCCGGCTTCGGCCACGCGCCGGCCGGCGGCGCAGGGGCGCGTGCCGTGCTCGAGGTGCGTTCGCACGACGTGCCGTTCATTCTCGAACACGGCCAGACCGTGGGCCGGCTGGTCTACGAGCGCATGCTCGAACCGCCGACCCGTCTCTACGGCCAGGCACTCAACTCGAACTACCAGGCGCAGGGACTGAAGCTCTCGAAGCATTTTCGGACATGAGAGAGCGACGCCTCCTCTCTTGCGGAGTGCCGGCCCGACCGGCTACCACTGAGGCACTGCGGGCGTAGTTCAATGGCAGAACGGCAGCTTCCCAAGCTGCATACGAGGGTTCGATTCCCTTCGCCCGCTCCATCCCCAGTGCAGCGAGACCGGCGTGCCCGAGGAGCGGTTGCAGGAAGATCGCACGGCTGACGATGCCTTCGAGCTGTTCGACCTCCGGGTCGAGGTGGTGGCGCCGCCGGATGCGCGCATCTTCTGTGGTGCCGCGGTGGGCGATTTCTTCGAGCTGCGCGGCGAGATGCTGCATCTGCCGCCGGGGCAGGGCTTCTCGATCTATTCGCTCGCCGCCCTCCTGCCGCTGCTTCCGGCCAAGCAGCGGCCGACGCAGGCGGCCGACTGGATGAGCACCGACGCCGAGGTCGCCTGTCCGGATCCCAATTGTCCGACGCGTTTCCGCATCACCCGGACGGCAAAGCGCGTGTTCCGCCACGGCGAGACTACCGCGACGCCATTGCCGGAGCGGGCCGGATGATGCCGACCGTCGAACGGGTTGAGATCGCGCCGGGCCACGCCTGCTCACGGTTGATCCGCGGCGGCTGGCAGCTCGCCGGCGGGCATGGCGCGGTCGATGTCGGGCGCGCCGTCGACGACATGGCGGCCTTCGTCGATGCCGGAATCACGACCTTCGACTGCGCCGACATCTACACCGGCGTCGAGGAGATGATCGGCACGTTCCGCGCTCGCCTGAAGAACGAGCGCGGCGAAGCCGCGCTGCGCGGGCTCAAGGTGCACACGAAATTCGTGCCCGACTGGGGCCGGCTCGCGACGCTCGGCCGGCAGGACGTGATAGACGGCATCGACCGCTCGCTCCTCAGGCTGAAGACCGAGCGGCTCGATCTCGTCCAGTTCCACTGGTGGAACTACGCGGCGCCCGGCATGGTCG
>CAZVMY010000202.1:2573-5961 GCA_964628955.1 uncultured Methylocystis sp. | reverse complement strand
GCGGTGGAGCGGCACGCGACCTAGAAGCTGCCCGACGGCGACCATACACGGATCGGCACGCTCGGCTTTAGCGGCGAGGCGCTGCCCACGATCGGCGCCGTGGCGCGGCTCGCGATCACGACCCGGCGGAACCAGGACGAACACGGCACGAGCATCGTCGTGGAGGCGGGGCGCAAGCAGCCGCTGCGGCCGGCGGCCCATGGCCGCGGCACGCGCATCGAGGTCACCGACCTGTTCGCCTGGACGCCGGCGCGGCTCAAGTTCCTCAAGTCCGACCGCGCCGAGGCGCAGGCCGTCGTGCAGGCCGTGAAGCGCCTCGCCATGGCACATCCGGGCGTCCGGTTCGAGCTGTCGGGCGACGGCATGACCGGGCTCGACCTGCCGTCCGGTGGCGACGGCCGGGATGGCCTGCTGGCGCGGCTGGGGCAGGTTCTGGGCCGGGATTTCGCGGCCAACGCCGTGCCGGTCGCGATCGGGCGGGAGATGTCCGATCGGGAGCCGATCCGTCTCGACGGCTACGCGGGCCTGCCGACCTATCACCGGGCCACTCCGGCGGAGCAGTACCTGTTCGTCAACGGCCGGCCGGTCCGCGATAAACTGATGCTCGGCGCCGTGCGGGCCGCCTATGCCGATCTGATCCCGCGCGACCGTCATCCGGTCCTCGCCCTGTTCCTGACGCTGCCCGGAGGCGACGTGGACGTGAACGTGCATCCGGCCAAGGCCGAGGTCCGGTTCAGGGACGCCGGGCTGATCAGGGGGCTGATCGTGGGCGCGCTGCGCCAGGCGCTCGCCGGGGCCGGCCACCGGGCGGCCGACACCGGCGGAGCGGCGGCGCTGGGCCTGCTGTCCCGATCGATGCCGGGCGCCATCCGGGGGACGAGCCCGACTTTCCCGGCGCCAGACCGGTGGCCGGGACCGGTCGCCGGCGGCTTTGCGGAGGAGCAGGCGGGCTTCGCGGAGGAGCAGGCCGGCTTCGCCGGGCTGGCCGCACCCACGGCAGCCGAACCCGGCCTTGCCGCAGCCGAGGCCCATCCGCTCGGCGCGGCGCGGGCGCAGCTTCATGACACGTACATCGTCGCCCAGACGGCACAGGGCATCGTCATCGTCGACCAGCACGCCGCGCACGAACGGCTCGTCTACGAGCGCCTGAAGACCGAGCGCGCCGGCCGGGCGGTGCCGCGGCAGCTGCTCCTCGTGCCCGAGATCGTGGAACTCGACCCGGCCGAAGCGGAACGGCTGGCCGAGGCCGCGCCGGCGCTGGAAGCGCTCGGCCTCGTGCTTGAAGGCTTCGGGCCGGGTGCGGTCGCGGTCCGCGAGGTGCCGGCCGCGATCGCGGGTGGCGACGTCCGCGCGCTCGTGCGGGATCTCGCCGACGGCATCGCAGAATGGGGCGGGCCGCTCGCGCTCGAACGCGCGGCCGACCGGGTTCTCGCGACGTTCGCCTGCCACCACTCGGTCCGGGCCGGGCGGCGGCTGAAGCCGGCCGAGATGGATGCCCTGCTGCGCGAAATGGAGCGAACGCCAGGGTCAGGCCAGTGCAACCACGGCCGACCAACCTATGTCGAGCTGAGGCTGCCCGAGATCGAGCGTCTGTTCGGCCGCCGCTGAGCGGCCGACCATTCCGCGCGCACGGCCGCATCGGCCTCGCCCGGCGCGTGCTGCGTGGCCAGCGCGGACACGGCGCGAGGCTCCAGCAGTTCGCCGATGGCCCAGACCGCCATGGCCCGGACCAGCGGCGATGGATCGCCGACGAGGCGGACGGCTTCCTCTGCGAGGCCCGGATCGCCGCTGTTGCCGATCGCGATGAGCACGTTGCGCAGGAAACGGTCGCGACCGGTCCGCTTGACCGGGCCGCCCGCGAACAACGCACGGAAAGCCGCGTCGTCGAGCCTCGCAAGATCGCGAAGCGGCGGCGCCTCGAGGTCGGCCCGGGCCTGCAGCTTCGCCTCGCGGCCCGACGCCGCGAACTTGTTCCACGGACAGACCGCGAGGCAATCATCGCAGCCGAATACGCGGTTGCCCATCGGCCGGCGGAACTCGTCCGGAATGTGGCCGCGATGCTCGATCGTGAGATACGAGATGCAGCGCCGTGCATCGAGCACGTATGGCTCGGGAAAGGCCGCCGTCGGGCAGGCGTCGAGGCAGCGGCGGCAGCTGCCGCAATGATCCGTCCCGGCCGGATCGGGCTCTAGGCGCAGGGTCGTGAACAGCGCGCCGAGGAACAGCCAGTTGCCGAACGCGCGCGAAACGAGGACGGTGTGCTTGCCCTGCCAGCCGAGGCCGGCGGCTTCGGCCAGCGGCTTCTCCAGCACCGGCGCCGTGTCCACGAAGACCTTCACCGCGCCGCCGGCCTTCGCCACGAGCCGGCCGGCGAGCTGTTTCAGCTTGCCCTTGACGACGTCGTGATAGTCGCGCCCGCGGGCATAGACCGAGATCGTCGCGCGGTCGCGCCGGGTCAGGCCGTCCATCGGATCGCTCTCCGGCCCGTAGTTCAGGCCGAGCATGACGACGCTGCCGACCTCGGGCCACAAGGCACCCGGCGTGCTTCTGCGTGGCGCCGTTTCGGCCATCCAGTCCATGTCGCCGTGGTTCCCGGCCGCGAGCCAGGCCGCCAGGCGGGGGCCGGCCGCGCCGATCGCTGCGGGGTGCGCCACGCGGCACAGGTCGAAACCGAGCGCCGCCGCGTCCTCCGTCAGCTGCTGCTTCACGTCCGACATGACGACGTCGCCCATGGCGCGATCGCGCGGTTGACGCTAGGACGTCGATCCAGGCCCATCGCGGGCGGAACTGTCGCGGGGCGTCGCGTTCTGATGGATCTGGAAGCTCTCAAGGCGCTGTTTCTCGGCTTCGTCGAGGGCGCCACCGAATTCCTGCCGGTCTCCTCGACGGGGCACCTCCTGCTGATCGGCCATTTCATCGGCTTTGAGTCGAAGGGCAAGACCTTCGAGGTCCTGGTGCAGCTCGGCGCGATCCTGGCGATCGTTTCGGTCTATTTCCTTCGGCTGCTCGCAATCGCCCGCGGGCTGTTCACCGACGGCCAGACCCGCAGGTTCGTGGCGGGCGTCCTGATCGCCTTCCTGCCGGCGGCGCTGATCGGCGCTCTCGCCCATTCCTTCATCAAGGAGGTGCTGTTCCGGCCCGACGTGGTCTGCGTCGCGCTGATCGCCGGCGGGCTCGCGCTCCTCGTGGTGGACGACCTGAAACTCGGCGGCCGCATCCCCGACATGATGGAATTCTCGCCGCGCATGTGCCTTCAGATCGGGTTGTTCCAGTGTCTGGCCATGGTGCCGGGCGTCTCGCGCTCGGGTGCGACGATCGTCGGCGCCATGCTGCTCGGCGCCGAAAAGCGCGCGGCGGCCGAGTTCTCGTTCTTCCTCGCGATGCCGAC
>CAZVMY010000202.1:0-2563 GCA_964628955.1 uncultured Methylocystis sp. | reverse complement strand
CCTCTACAAGAATCACACGATCCTCGACGGGCGGGACACGACGCTGATCGCGATCGGTTTCGCCTCCGCTTTCGTTGCCGGGCTGATCGTCGTCCGGGGCTTCCTCGGCTTCGTCTCGCGCCACGGCTTCACGCCCTTCGCCTGGTGGCGGATCGTGGTAGGCGCCGCCGGGCTGTCGGGCCTCTGGGTGTTCGGCTGAACCGGATGCGACCCGATCAGCGCAGCAGGTAGCGCAGCGCGAGATAGGCGCCCAGCGCCGTCAGGCCGATCTGGAAGAGCCGCAGGAACGTCGCGGCCGAAATCCGGTTGCGCAGCGCCTGTCCCAGCGCCTGGCCGACGAGGGTCGGCAGCAGGGCGGCCGCCGAGGCGAGGAGAAGCGCGTTGCCCGCCACCTGCCCGGCGACGAGCGTCGCCGCGAGGGCCACGGTCGCCACGAAGAACGTGAGGCCCATCGCCTGCACGAGATCGTCCTTTTCCAGGCCGATCGCCTGCATGTAGATGACCGACGGCAGGACGAAGACCCCTGTCGCCGCCGTGACCAGCCCCGTGACGATGCCGGTCAATGGCCCGAGCCACGGCTCACGCGAGGGAGTGATCCGGAACCGGATGCGGAACAGCCCGATCAGTCCGTAGGTGGCGAGCGCGAGCCCGAGCGCGCCGGAGGCCGCGGCCGCGTTCGCGCCCGCGATGAACCCGCCGCCTGCCGCGATGCCGGCGACCGCGCCGGCCAGCATCGGCCAGAGCCGGCGCAGGAGCCGCGGCAACGTCGCGGCGGGCCGCATCTGCTGGAGGTTCGTGATGGTCGAGGGCACGATCAGCAGCGCCGCCGCCTGCGCCGGCGCCATCACGATGCTCAGCACGCCAATGGCGATCGCCGGCAGCCCGACGCCGATCACGCCCTTCACGAAGCCGGCGAAGACGAAGACCGCCGCGATCGTGGCGACGAGCAAGGGCGAAACGTCGGGCAGAGTCATGAGAGTCTCGGGAGATCGGGCCGTAGGATGTCATGCCATGTCGGCCGGTCACGACGCTTCGGCCGCGACCGAAGCATGACCGGCTCCAGCATGGTAGGCACCTTACGCCGAACTTCGGCGACGAATAGCAGGGAGAGAGAGCCATGCGGGACGGACCCGACGTCGCGTCGGTCGCGGCGCTGATCGCCGAGCCCGCGCGGGCCGCCATGTTGTCCGCGCTGATGGACGGGCGGGCGTTCACGGCGGGAGAACTGGCGCGGGAGGCCGGCGTGATGCCGCAGACCGCCAGCGGCCATCTGGCGAAGCTGGTCGAGGCCGACCTCCTGGTCGCGCATGCGCAGGGCCGGCACCGGTACTTCGCGCTGGCGGGGCCAGCCGTGTCCGCCGCCATCGAACACCTCATGACGCTCGCCAGCGTGACGGGCCGCAACCGGACCCGACCGGGTCCGCGGGATGCACAGATGCGGCGCTCGCGCGTCTGCTACGATCACCTGGCGGGCGATGCCGCGGTTCGGATGCTCGATAGGCTGCTCGCGGACGGTCTCGTCGAGAGCGTGGGCGAGACCGGGCTGACGCTGACCCCGGGCGGCAGCAGTCGGTTCCGCGCCGAGGGGATCGATCCCTCGGTTCCGCCGGGATCGCGGCGACCGCTCTGCCGCACGTGCCTCGACTGGTCGGAACGGCGTCCGCATCTGGCGGGCCTGCTCGGCGCGCGGCTGCTCACGCACATGCTGGAGCAGCACTGGTGCCGGCGCGACGGGGCCAGCCGCGCTGTCGTCTTTTCGCCGCAGGGGGCGAGCGCCCTGGAGCGCTTTCCGTCGGCGCCCTGACGGGCGTTACTCCGCCGGCTCGGCGACCCGTGCCGCGGGGTTGTTCGGATGCTCCTTCCAGGTGCGATGCCCGCCGACCGGCAGGCCGGTGCGTGGGTCGACACCCGCCGTCACCGGCGACAGCGTGATGCAATCCTCGACCGGGCAGACGACGGCGCAGAGATTGCAGCCGACGCATTCCTCGTCGATCACCTCGAAACGGCGCTTGCCGTCGACCATGTTCGTGATCGCCTGATGCGAGGTGTCCTCGCAGGCGATGTGGCAGCGGCCGCACTGGATGCAGAGGTCCTGATCGATCTTCGCCTTGACCACGTATTCGAGGTTCAAGTGCTGCCAGTCGGTGACTTTCGGGACGGCGAGGCCGACGAACTCCTCGACCGACCGATAGCCCTTGGTGTCCATCCAGTCGGACAGGCCGGTCTTCATCTCCTCGACGATCCGGAAGCCGTAGACCATCGCGGCGGTGCAGACCTGGACGGTGCCGCAGCCGAGCGCCATGAACTCGACCGCGTCCCGCCAGGTCTCGATGCCGCCGATGCCGGAGATCGGCAGGCCATGGGTCGCCTCCGCACGCGCGATCTCCGACACCATGCTGAGCGCGATCGGCTTGACCGCCGGGCCGCACATGCCGCCGTGCGTGCCGAACCCATCCGTGTGCGGCCAGGGCGCCATGGTGTCGATGTCGACCTTCATGATCGAGTTGATCGTGTTGATCAGGCTCACGGCGTCGGCTCCGCCGCGATGCGCACCCTCGGCCGG
>CAZVMY010000201.1:0-5970 GCA_964628955.1 uncultured Methylocystis sp. | reverse complement strand
CGCGCGTACGGAGGGCCGCTGCGATGGCGATCAACAAGGATGTGATCATCCAGCGCATTCTGTTTGGGATGGCGGACCGGCTCGATGGTCCGGTTGGAGCGCAGCAGATTTGCTACACGACTCCGATCGACCAAAAGACGCCGTATGATGTCGCGGGAGCACGGAAGCTTCTTGCCGAGGCCGGCTATGCGGGTGGTGGGCCGGTCGTCGACTTCTTCACCGCCACCGGCCGCTACATCTCCGATCGACAGATCGCCGAGGCGATCACCCAGATGTTGAACCAGGCTGGTTTCAAGGCAACGCTCCATACGCCGGAGTTCGCGGGGCTCTGGGCCAATGTCAGGGCGGGCAAAGCGCCCATGTACTACATGGGGCGCGGCTTGGCGCTCGAGCCGTCCGAATGGCTGTCGCAGTATTTCGAGACTGGCGTCACGCCGCGCATCGGCTACGACAATCCTAAGCTGAACGAGCTGTTCGAACGCGAGCGCAAGACCTTCGACATAACCGAACGCTGCAAGATCATCCGTGAGATCAGCCAACTGATCGAGACCGAGGCACCAGGCATCTTCCTCTGGAATCACCAGTACGTCAGCGGCGTCCGCAAAGGTGTGCGCTACGTGCCGGATGCTTCGGGCGAGATCTGGCTGCCCGACGTCCGCCTCTGATGACAGTCCGCTATCCCGCTACAAACGAAGGCGATTCAGCCATGACCGACCCGACCAAGCGCGGCCCGTCGAGGCGCACCATCATGGGTGCGGCCGCGGCCGCACTGATGCCGCTGCCGCTGATCCGGACAGCTGCCTCCGCACAGGGCAAGGCGCTCACGATCACGACGACGGGCATCCTGAACAACGTCAATCCCTACGCCCACTCGAGTATACACCTCTACTATATCTGGAGCCAGATCTACGGGAGCCTCGGCCGGTACAACTACGCCGCCAAGGCCTATGAGGGCGTGCTGGCAGAGAGCTGGGAAACCGTCGAGCCGACACGCTGGCGGTTCAAGCTCAGAAGCGATCTCAAGCGCCACGACGGCGGTCCGGGCCCCACATCAACTGACGTCGTGCACTCCTGGCGGCGCATCCTGAGCGACCCAGCGAGCCAGCAGGCGTTCTTCCTCACCGAGGTCGACAAGTTCGAACGCGTCGACGATCGGACTTTCGACATCGTCACGAAGCGCCCGGTGGCGCAGCTGCTGTCGCTCCTGTTCGACCGCTTCATGGTGACGAGTGCTGATCTTCACGAGAAGCACGGCGCAAATGCCGACAAGGCTGCCGCCTTCGGCTGGGGCCCCTATAAGCTCGACCGTTTCGACATCGATCGCAGCGTGATCGTCGCCCGCAATCCGTCATGGCCGGGTATGCCGGCCTCGGCACCGGAGACGGTGATCTATCGCCAGATTCTGGAAGCGGAGCAGCGCGTCACGGCTCTCCTCAACAATGAGGCGCAGATCGCGCGCCTGATCCCGCCGCAACTGGTCGATCGCCTGAAGTCGAACCCGGCCGTGAAGGAGGTCGAGACGGGCTCGCTGGAATGGATGTTCCTGGGCATGAACGTCAAGATCAAGCCCTTCGACGATCCGCGGGTGCGCCGGGCGGTGGCGCATGCGATCAATGCCGATCTGATCGTGAAGCGGCTGCTCTTCGGGCTGGCGGATCCGATGCAGGGGGCCATCGGCAAGCATCAGGATTGCTTTGCTCCGAGCGCGGCCCGGCCCGAATATGATCCCAAGAAGGCCAAGGCGCTGCTCGCGGAGGCGGGCTTCCCCGATGGTTTCGACGTCGAGTTCGCGACCGCGAACGGGCGTTACGTCTCGGATCGGCAGGTCGGCGAAGCGTTGGCTCAGATGCTCCGGCAGGTGGGTATCAGGGCCAAGCTCAACACGCCCGATTACGCCAACTTTACCAATGACATCCGTCAGGGAAAGTTGCCGCTCTACTATACCGGCCGGTCAGCGGCCAACGACCAGCTCGAAGCTCTGGCACAGTATTTCGAGACAGGCGGCTCGCGGCGAACGAACTACTCGGATCCCGAGGCGGACCGGCTGTTCCGTGAAGTTAGGGCGGCGTTCGACACCAACGTCCAATGCGACCTCCAGCGGTCCTTGAGCGATAAGCTTTCGCAGGATTCGCCAGTGGTCTTTCTCTGGACGCATCGTTTGGTGAACGGCGTTCGCTCGAACATCAACTGGCCGGCGGATGCCACCGGCGAGCCTTGGCTCACGGACATTACGGTATCCTGAGTTCTGCACCGGCCGGTCGAGCGACCGGGCCGGTGTGACGCTCCGCGAAGTCGGCGCTCGTGACACCCGAGCGCCCCGAAACGGTATTGGATTGAGACGATGACGGTACGCGAACAGGTCCTGCGCCGCGCACGCGGGTATATCGACGATGGCAGCTTCCTGCGGCAACTCGCGGATCTGGTGGCCTATCAGACCGAGAGCCATCCTCCCGGCAGAAAGAAGGAACTGGAACGCTACTGCGCCGAGGGACTGGGACCGATCGTCTCGAAACTCGGCTTCTCGGTCGAAATCCTGCCAAATCCGTTGGAGGAACACGGGCCCGTCCTCCTCGCGACGCGGCATGAGGGCGATGGCCTGCCCACCATCCTGATCTACGGCCATGGCGACGTCGTTCGGGCCATGCCGGAGCGTTGGCGTGCGGATCTCGATCCATGGAAGCTGAAGGTCGAGGGCGACCGTGTTTATGGCCGCGGCGTCGTCGACAACAAGGGCCAGCACCTGCTGGCGATCGAGGCGCTGCGTGCAATCCTGGAAGAAAAGGGATCGCTCGGTTTCAACGCCAAGATCTTCGTCGAAACCGGAGAGGAGGCTGGCTCGCCGGGTCTGAAGGCGTTCCTGGAGCGCCATCGCGAACGCTGCGCCGCCGATGTGTTCATCGCGCTCGACGGCCCGCGTCAGAGCATGCAGGTTCCGGACATAACACTCGGCACGCGGGGAGGGCTGGCGGTCGATCTGATCGTCGATCTACGCGAGGGATCGCATCATTCCGGCCACTGGGGCGGGCTGCTCAAGGACCCCGCCGTGATCCTGGCGCATGCGATCTCGACGATTATCTCGCGCGATGGCCGGATCCTGGTTCCAGGATGGACGCCGAAGTCGGTGCCGGAATCGGTCACACGGGCCAGCCGCGCCGTCGTGATCGAAGATGCGCCCGGCGCTCTGAAGCCTGACGAGGGCTGGGGGGAGCCTGGTCTCTCTCGCACCGAGAAAATCTATGCCTGGAGCAGCGCCATCGTGCTGGCCTCCGTCAGTGGTCAGCCGGAGGCGCCGGTGCCGGCGGTTTCCGGGTTTGCCAAGGCGCGCATCCAGCTCAGGCACACGGTCGATGTCGATGCTGTCGAAGTCGCGCCGGCGTTGAAGCGTCATCTGGCGGAGCAGGGCTTCACCGAGGTCGAGGTGCGGCCGGTGGTGGAGCGGGACATGTTTCCGCCCTCGCGTACGGATCCCGATGATCTCTGGGTTCGCCGTGTGGCGGAATCGATGGAGACGACCGTCGGGCGCCCGCCGAACCTCATCCCCAACATCGGGGCTTCGGGACCGTCGGAGTTCTTCAAGCAGACGCTCGGCGTTCCGATTCTATGGATCCCGCAGTCCTATGGAGGATGTGGTCAGCATGGCCCGGATGAACATGGGTTGATCTCGCTGTTCCATGACGGGCTAGGGATCATGGCTGGTGTCTTCTGGGACATCGGGGCTGAAACGACCGCGAAGTCCGCTGGCAACCCCGGCTAATTGCCGCGAAGCCGTAATCTGTCTACGAGGGGCGGCGTGACTGCTAGGGGGGCGGTGCCACGCCGATCCACTTGAAACCAGATATTATCGCCATGAATGACGTGCCCTCACTGCGCGTAGTCCAGGATAAGGTCAGCTTGCGAGAACGCACCACGGCCGTGCTTCGCAACGCCATCCTTACGATGCGCTTCAAGCCTGGTGAACGCCTCGTCGAGCGGCAGCTTTGCCTTGAGACCGGCGTAAGCCGGACCTGCATTCGGGAGTCGATGCGTCACCTCGAGGCAGAGGGCCTGGTCCGCCGCGAGCACAATAAAGGCGTCGTCGTTTCAAGCATAACCGCAACCGAGGCGTCCGAGATTTATGAGGTCCGGCGGATTCTCGAAGCCAAGATGCTGGAAAAAATGATCCGGCGGCTCGACACCGACATTGTCCGGCGGCTCGAGGCTGCGCTCCTGCGTGCCGAAGAGTGCATAGGGCGCCCGATCGAGTATGTGAGTGCAATTGGCGATCTCATCGAGGTGCTTTGGAGCGGCTACAACAACGACACCGCTCGCAACCTGCTGCGATCCATTTTCGATCGCATATCCTACATCCGGATTATCCTCAGCATCTCCACTGGTGTTGACGAGAAGCGCACGACCGTCGCCATCCTCCATGGAATTCTCGACGCGGTCAAACAACGCGACATCATTGCTGCTCAGGAGCGTTACGACCACTATCTCACGCGTGCACACGATACCGTAGTTAAGATCATTACATCGAACTCCGCCTCAAATGACCGCCTTGTGACCCAGGTGGCGATCGGTTGAACTGCGGCGATTGTGAGTTTCGCCTCGATCCCGTGTTGTTGGCGCGGCCCGAAACTGGCCTGCCCCCATTAGGTGGCCCAGTTCTGCTCTAGGTCACATACCCATAAACGGTGTTCTCTCGGTAGGGGTGTTCTGATTCATTGATCTCAGCCCTGGAGGTTGAGATGGCACGGTTTGACCTGACGGATTTTGAGTGGTCGGTGATCGAGCCGCTTCTGCCGACGAAGGTTCGCGGCGTTGCGCGCGTGGACGACAGGCGCGTTCTAAATGGCATCTTCTGGCGCCTGCGCACCGGAGCGCCATGGGCTGATATCCCTTCGCGCTATGGTCCGCATACGACTTGCGTCAACCGCTTCAACCGGTCGCGCAAGGCCGGTCACTGGGCGCGCATTCTGCAAGCGGTCTCAGTCGCTTACGATGGCGATATCCAGATGATCGATGCCTCGTCGATCCGCGTCCATCAGCACGCGGCCAAGCGCCGCGGCAGGACTTTGCCGCCGGCGAGCGCGGAGTTCCTGGAGCATCTCCGGGCGATCTTCGCTAGGCACGCGCAGGGCGAGCGGCGTATGTCTCCCGAGGTAGAGACCTGCGTTTCGGTGGCTTCGCGCAATCGCGGCTAGGAGGAAGGACCGGATGCCGTCGCGGGTTCGGGAACGAGCCCCGACCCGGGCACCGCGTCCGCGATCTGCTTGATCAGGCCGCGCAATTCGCCGCAGAACTCGCGCGATGCGGCCGTGGGTGGCGCCCCGGCCGCCAGGACGAGCCTGCCGACGATTCGTTCGTCGGGGAGGAGTGGGACGAATTCGAGGCCCCGGCTCGCCGGGCTGTAGAGAACGCTGAGCTTGTCCAGCAAGGCGATGCCGGCTCGCGTTTCGACGAGGGCGCAGGCGACACTCGACTGGGTCGTAAGCGTCGTTGCGACCCCACCTTTCGTGCGGGGATTTGAACGTTGATGTTCCGAGCCTGAAGGGCTTGGACATATGACGATTTCAGAGCTTACGCTTAAATCGAGCGCCGAGATCGACGAGCCGGTTCGGCGTGTGTGGATGCCCCCGGTTTTGCAAGGGGATTCTTCTAACGGATCTTGGCAGGCAGGCACTTCTATCGGTCGTGTGTCAGGCCTTTGATCGTGGCCTTCCGCCACGTGGCCGGTATGCAGTTCGAGAGATGGGGTCCACATCGGTTCAGAGAGCTTTGATGCTCGAGCCCCGTGACTGGTTTTCCCCATCCTGAACTTGGAAGTCCTTGCCCTGCATAGGTTGTCAGTCGATCTCCTTGCCGAGGCCTTGCGGGCCCCGAGGCGCTCACCACGATCCTTCTATCGAAGGCCGCCGCTCACGCCATCCTGTAGTTCT
This sequence comes from uncultured Methylocystis sp., assembly GCA_964628955.1. Lineage (GTDB taxonomy): Bacteria > Pseudomonadota > Alphaproteobacteria > Rhizobiales > Beijerinckiaceae > CAZVMY01. The sequence goes on along the minus strand of CAZVMY010000201.1, from coordinate 52 downwards.
GCTCCCTAGTCATCATCGCCCAGATGTTGCGCGCCATCTTGTTGGCCAAGGC
>CAZVMY010000200.1:4224-5987 GCA_964628955.1 uncultured Methylocystis sp. | reverse complement strand
CCGGCGCCCCGCACATGCATCTCGCGACGCTGACGTTCCGCGATCGGACGGACCTCCCGCGCGAACTCGCGGTTTCGCGCGAGGTCGCGCTCGAGTTCCCGGCGATCTCGACCGTCAGGGTCAAGGACGCGCTCGAGGCGATCAACGAGGTCGTCGGGCAGCTTGCCGCGGCGCTGCGCGGCGCCAGCGGCGTCGCGCTCGTTTCCAGCGTCCTGGTCCTCGCGGGGGCGCTCGCGGCCGGGCACCGCAACCGCATTGCGGATGCCGTCGTGCTGAAGACCCTCGGCGCCACGCGGCCGCGCCTTCTTCTGGCCTTCGTGCTCGAGTATGGAGCGCTAGGCTTGGTCACGGCCGTGTTCGGCCTCCTGGCTGGCTGGCTGGCGGCTTACGTGATCGTGTCCGAGATCATGAAGCTTTCGTTCACGATGGATTGGGCTTCGAGCGCCATCCTCGTTGTACTCAGCCTGCTCATGACTATTTTGCTCGGCCTGGCTGGAACCTGGCGGATTCTTGGCCAGAAACCTGCCCCGTATCTTCGTGATCTGTGAACAGGCACAAGTGATCGGTTAATCACGTCGCTCGACTGTGGTTCCTAGTCTGACGATGCGACGTTCGAGCACTTGTCTCGCGCCGATTTTTTAGTTGCGGGCCTTGTCCCGTGGATGGGCCTGCGCCATATTTCCACCGACCGGCCATGAGGCCGAGGTCGACCATCGCCCTTCGGGGCCGAGAGAGGATTCGATGTCCAACTACGAACGCAACGCTTTTGGCCAATACGGCGCCGGCGTCGTTCGCGCCAACCAGGCGACGATCGACCAGGGCCTGCGGTCCTACATGCTCGGCATCTACAACCACATGACCATTGGTCTAGCGATCACGGGTCTGGTGGCGCTGGGCGCCTACATGATGGCGGTCACCACCGGCGTGAACGGCGCCCGTGCCCTGACGCCGTTCGGTCAGGCGATCTGGGTCAGCCCGCTCAAGTATCTGATCATGCTCGCTCCCCTGGCCTTCATCCTCGTGCTGTCCTTCCGCTTCGACCGCATGAGCTACACCGGCCTGCTCGGGACCTTCTGGGCCTTCGCGGCCGTGATGGGCCTGTCGATGTCGTCGATCTTCTTCGTCTTCAAGCTCGGCAGCATCACGCAGGTGTTCTTCATCACCGCGGCGACCTTCGCTTCGCTGAGCCTGATCGGCTACACGACGAAGCGTGACCTCAGCGGTCTCGGCAAGTTCCTGATGATGGGCCTCATCGGTCTCATCCTCGCGAGCCTGGTCAACATCTTCACGCAGAGCTCGGCGCTCCAGTTCGCGATCAACGTGATCGGCGTCCTGGTCTTCGCCGGCCTCACCGCGTGGGATACGCAGCGGCTGAAACAGGAGTATTTCGAGGTCGCCGGCGACCAGACCCTGCTCGGCAAGCTGTCGCTGATGGGTGCGCTGTCGCTGTACCTGAACTTCATCAACATGTTCCAGATGCTCCTGTCGCTCTTCGGCGACCGCGAGTAACGGAACCGGACAGGCCTCTGGCCTACCGTTCGATCGTCAGCCCCGGCGGGTCTTCCCGCCGGGGTTTTTCGTTTGGGACGGCGCGTTGCACGAAGGTCCGGCTCGCGGTCGAGCCCACGTTCTCCTAGCTGGAGACGATCGTAAGGCCCTTATCGAGCACGCGCAGCACCCGGATCAGGTCGCCCCCGCGCTTCAGGACCACGCCGGTGCTGGCGACGACCGCATAGGCCCCCTGACGGTTGCGCAACGAGGGC
>CAZVMY010000200.1:0-4214 GCA_964628955.1 uncultured Methylocystis sp. | reverse complement strand
GGGCGTCTTCACGATCCTGTAGAGCGGCATCTCCGAAGAGCGCCGGAACACCGAGAAGACAGCCGTGTCGCGCGAGAAGTCGATGGCGTAGTCCCGCCATTCCCCCATCGCCACCTTGCGGCCGTAGAGATCGAGGATGGCGCCGAGCTCGCGGCGATCGAACGAAACGCTGGGATCGGACCGAGCCGCGGGGAAGTTCGAGACGTTGCCCGATGTGCCGTGCACGCGCCGGCTGCTTTCGGGCTCGGCCCTGTCCCCGTTCTCTCCGTTCAATCTCGTCTCTCCGCCAAGCTGCGCCCGGAGCATTGCGCGAAGCTCTTGCGATCGCAAGCGGCGCCGGCGAGCGGTGCCGGTACCAGGTCGCGTATTCTTATTTTGGACCTCTTTCCGACAATAGCGTGCCCCAGTGCCCGCCGATCATCCAATCATGCCCGGCGCCGTTGCGCGCACGGACTTCGTCAGCCCCCCAGCCCCCCGTGGGTGCGGTGGTCGCCGGGCGACCTGGTCCCGATCGGGACCAGGGACTTGGCGGCCGGCCTTCGCCGGCCGTTTTTTTAGGTCGGCTCAGCGCGCCTGCGCGTGATATTCGGGGTTCGGGCGCATGTCCGTCGCCGAGGCCATCCGGTTCGACATGTTGAAGAAGCCCGCGACGGCGGCAATGTCCCAGATGTCGCGGTCGGTGAAGCCGGCCGATCTCAGCGCCTTCCGGTCTTCCTCGCCGATCCCCGCCGATGCTACGGTCATCTTCACCGCGAAATCGAGCATGGCCCGTTCGCGGGGCGAGAGCGCCGCGGCGCGATAGTTCATCGCGATCTGCTCGCCGAGCTCGGGGCGTCCGGAGAGCTGCCGGACGGCCGCGCCGTGCGCGGTGAGGCAGTAATAGCAGCGGTTCTCGGCGGAGACCGCGACGGCGATCATCTCGCGCTCGAGCTTGCTGAGTCCTGACGGAGCGAGCATCAGATCGTTGTAGACGGCGACGAAGGCCTCCAGCTTCGGCATGTCGTGGGCGTAGGCGAGCAGGACGTTGGGGACGAAGCCGATCTTCTCGCGGCATTTCGCAAAGTAGGCCTCCATCGCCGGCGTGAGCGGCGCCGGCGGAAGATCGAGAGCCGTCGGTGCTTCGGCGGGTTTGCGGCTCATGGCATCTGCATCCTCGGGACTGACCTGGCGCGAACGCGCTCCGCACGGTAGCGCCGCCGTTCGAGGTGGCCGATGAAGACGGTAACGGTCAAGCGATCATACGATCCCGCATCAATTGTGTCGCGATGGCGTGGCAGAACCAAGCTGGACGGTTTCGGCGGGTCTGGAACTGGGGCATAGACGACGCAAAGGCGCGCGGACGAAGCAGCGCCGTCGGAGGGGACGCCATGAACGAGCAGACGATTGTGCGAGCCGCGTCGTCGCCGCCCGACGTCGCCGTGCTCGCCGCATGCCTCTTCCATCGCGTTTCGGCGGATGACCTCTCGACACTCCCCGCTGCCGCGCGTCTGACGCTCGCCGAAAGCGCCGGTCGTCATCTGATGCGGCGTCGTCCCGGCAACGCGGACGTGCGCGTGTTCGATCCGCCCGTGGCAGAACTGGCCCGTATCACCGTCGTCGAAGTCGTGAACGACAATATGCCGTTTCTGCTCGACTCGACCATGGCCGAGCTCGCGGAACGCGGCCTCGAGGTCAAGCTCGTCGCCCATCCGATCCTCGCCTTGGAACGCGACCCGGATGGACGTCTTCTCGGCTTCCACGGCGAGCAGGTGCCGGCGGCATCCGGCGGACTCCGCGAGAGCCTGATCCATATCCACGTGCCGCGCCTGGAGGGCGAGGAGGCCAAGGCGAGCCTCGCGACCACTCTCGAGCAGGTCTACAGCCAGGTGCGGCTGGCGACCGGTGACTGGCAGGCGATGCGCGACAGCGTCACCGCAGCGATTGCGGCCTACCGGCGAACCCCGCCGCCGCTCCCGCCCGAGGAGGTCGCGGAGGCGATCGCCTTCCTCGAATGGATCGTGGCCGACAACTTCACGCTGATGGGTGTCCGCGAATACCGCTTTCCGGACGAGGCGCTCGCCGCCGATCCCCAGGACGGCACCGGCCTCGGCATCCTGCGCGATCCGGCGATGCGGGTGCTCCGGCGCGGTGGCGACCTCGTGACCGTGACGCCCGAGGTGCGCGCGTTCCTCAAGGAGCCCCAGGCGCTGATCATCACCAAGGCCAACGTCAAGTCGCGTGTGCATCGCCGGGTCCACATGGACTACATCGGCGTCAAGCAGTTCGATGCCACCGGGCGGCTCGAGGGCGAGCTGAGGATCGTCGGCATCTTCACGGCCACGGCCTACAACCGCTCGACCCGCGAGATCCCGTATCTCCGGCGCAAGGTGAAGAGCGTCATCGAACGCGCCGGCTTCGATCCGGCGAGCCATTCCGGCAAGGCGCTCATCAACGTCGTCGAGAGCTATCCGCGCGACGAATTGTTCCAGCTCGACGTCGAGACGCTGAACGCTTTCGCGAGCGAAATCCTGTCGCTCGCCGAGCGCCCGCGGCTCAGCGCGCTCGTGCGGACGGACCGGTTCGACCGATTCGTTTCGGTGCTGGTCTACATTCCCAAGGACCGCTACGACACGGACGTTCGCCGCCGCGTCGGCGCGTTTCTCGCGCGGGCCTTTGACGGGCGGGTTTCGGCGGCTTATCCGGCCTACCCGGACGGGTCGCTCGCCCGCACCCATTACATCATCGGCCGGGACGGGGGCGCGACGCCCGCGATCGACCGCCAGGGGCTGCTGGAGGGTATCGCCGCCATCGTCCGCACTTGGGCCGACGATCTCGGCCTGGCGCTCGACGCCTCGGATCGGGCCGGCTCGGCGCGCCGGCTTCTCGGCCGGTATGGATCGGCGTTCGGAGCGGCGTATCAGGAAGCGTTTTCGGCCGAGATCGCGCTGCGCGACATCGCGACCCTCGAGGGGCTCTCGGCAGAACGCTCGCGCGCGGTCGACATCTACCGGCGCTCAGACGATCCCGAGACGCGAGCGAACCTGAAGGTCTTTTCGCGGGCAGCCGCGATGCCGCTTTCCGAGCGGGTGCCGCTGCTCGAAGGCCTCGGCTTTACCGTCGTCAACGAACGGACCTATCGCATCCTGCCCGCGGACGCCGCCGAAGGCATCTGGCTGCACGACATGGCGCTGGAACGGGCGGCGGGCGGGACGATCGACATCAGGACGCTCGAACCCCGGCTCGAAGCGGTGCTGATGGCGCTGTTCCGCGGTCAGACCGAGTCCGACGGTTACAACGCCCTCATCATCGAGGCCGGACTCGCCTGGCGCGAGGTGGCGATGCTGCGCACGCTGTCGCGCTACGCCCAGCAGATCCGGGTTCGCTACAGCCAGGATTACATGTGGTCGGTGCTGAAGGCCCATGCCGGCATCGCCGCCGATCTGGTTGCATTGTTTCATGCGCGGTTCGATCCCCATGCCGGCGGGGACCGTGCGGTGATCGAGGCGGCGGTCTCGGCGCGGATCGACGAGGGGCTCAAGGCGGTCAGCAGCCTGGACGAGGACCGGATCCTCAGGCGGTTCCGCAACCTGATCCAGGCCGCGGTCCGCACGAACTTCTTTCAGCTCGGCCGCGATGGCCGGCCGCGCGAGATCATTTCGTTCAAGTTCGAGGCGGCCAAGGTCGAGAACCTGCCGCTGCCACGCCCGCTGTTCGAGATTTTCCTGTCCAGCCCGCGCGTCGAGGGGCTCCACCTGCGCTTCGGCAAGGTGGCGCGCGGCGGCATCCGCTGGTCGGACCGGCCGCAGGACTTCCGGACCGAGATCCTCGGCCTCGTGAAGGCGCAGCAGGTCAAGAACGCCGTGATCGTCCCGGTCGGCGCCAAGGGCGGCTTTGTGCCGAAGCGGCTGCCGCCGGCCTCCGACCGTGCGGCATGGCTCGCGGAAGGCACGGAAGCTTACAAGCTCTTCATCACCACGCTGCTCGAGCTCACCGACAACATTGACGGCGACGGCATCGTGCCGCCTGTCGACACCGTGCGGCACGACCCTGACGACCCCTACCTCGTCGTCGCCGCCGACAAGGGAACCGCGACCTTCTCCGACATCGCGAACGCGATTTCCGAGGCGCATGGCCATTGGCTGGGCGATGCCTTCGCGTCGGGCGGCTCGGTCGGATACGACCACAAGAAAATGGGCATCACGGCGCGCGGCGCCTGGGAGGCAGTGAAGCGGCAC
>CAZVMY010000199.1:0-6005 GCA_964628955.1 uncultured Methylocystis sp. | reverse complement strand
GCGCTCGACGAACTGGAGCGCACCGGCAAGCAGACCGCTCTGGTCACGCTCTGCGTTGCCGCCGGCATGGGCGTCGCCACGATCATCGAGCGGGTCTGAGACCCGTGCCGAAGCTCGACCTGACCGCGATTCCCTGGACGGCGCGGACGGGCTATCCCGGTTCGCTCGCCGACATGGTCCGAGGTCGGTCCTACCAACGGCTGACCGATCCGGGCGGTCTGTCACAGTTCGGCGTCAATCTGTGCCGGCTCGAGCCGGGCGCCGCGTCCTCGATCCGCCACTGGCACGAGACCGAGGACGAGTTCGCCGTAATGCTCGAAGGCGAACTCGTGCTGGTCGAGGAAACCAGCGAAACGATCCTGCGACCCGGCGATTGCGCGGCCTTCCCGGCCGGCGCGCCTAACGGCCACCATTTCGTCAACCGCACCGACCGCACGGTGACGTTCCTCGTGGTCGGAACGCGGGCCACCGTCGAGCGCGTCCACTACCCGGACGTCGACCTCATGTACGTCGAAGACGAGGCTGGCGGCCGCTACACCCACAAGGATGGCGCGCCGTACTGAACGCGCCACGTCTGATCCGGAGAGGACACCCCATGAAGCTCGACAACTTCCACTTCGAGACCGATGCCGACGGCATCGCCCTCGCCACCTGGGACATGGCCGATCGATCGATGAACGTCATCACGCTGTCGGTGATGGACGATCTCGACCGGATCATCGATGCCGTCGTGGCGGACGAGGCCATCAAGGGCTGCGTGATCACCTCGGGCAAGGACGCTTTCTCCGGCGGCGCTGATCTCACGATGCTGCAGGGCCTCGGCGTTGAGTACGGCCGCCTCGCGAAGACGCAGGGCGAGGAGAAGGCGATGGCCTTTTTCTTCGAGGGCGCCGCGCGGCTCTCGAAGCTCTACCGCAAGCTCGAGACCTGCGGAAAACCCTTCGCGGCGGCCGTGCACGGAACCTGCCTCGGGGGCGCCTTCGAGCTGGCGCTCGCCTGTCACCATCGCGTGCTCTCCGACAGCGACAAGACCCGCGTCGGGTTGCCCGAGATCGAGGTCGGGCTCTTTCCGGGCGCCGGCGGCACGCAGCGCGTGGCGCGGCTGATGCCGACCGGTGACGCGCTGCAGATGCTCTTCAAGGGCGAACAGATCCGCCCTGCAGCCGCAAAATCCATGAATCTCGTCCATGCCGTCGTGCCGCGCGACGCGCTGGTTCAGACCGCGAAGGACTGGATCAAGGGCGGCGGCGTCGCCAAGGCGCCCTGGGACGTGGACGGATTCAAGCTGCCGTCGAACAAGGTCTATTCGCCGGCCGGCATGAACATCTGGCCGCCGGCCAACGCCATCCTCCGCCGCGAGACGCAGAACAATTATCCGGCGGCCCGCGCCATCCTGAGCGCGGTCTACGAGGGGCTGCAGCTTCCCATGGACCTGGCACTCCGCGTCGAGGTCCGCTACTTCGCGAAGATCCTGCGCTCGAAGGAAGCGGCGATGATGATCCGCTCGCTGTTCCTTTCCAAGGGCGAGCTCGAGAAGGGAGCGCGGCGCCCCGCCGGCGTCCCGGCCTCCAGCATCAAGACGGTGGGCGTGCTCGGCGCCGGCTTCATGGGCGCCGGCATCGCCTACGTGACGGCGCAGGCCGGCATCGACGTCGTGCTCCTCGACCGCGACATGGAAGCGGCCGAGAAGGGCAAGGCCTATGCCCACAAGTCCATGTCCGACCAGATCATGAAAGGCCGCGCCAAGACGGCGGACCGCGACGCCTTGCTCGCCCGTATCACGCCAACGGCCGATTACGCCGATCTCAAGGGCTGCGATCTGATCGTGGAAGCCGTTTTCGAGGACCGGCAGGTCAAGGCCGACGTCACGAAGAAGACCGAGGCCGTGATTCCGAAGGAGGCGATCTTCGCCTCCAACACCTCGACGATCCCGATCACGCTGCTCGCCGAGCAGTCCGAGAGGCCGGAGCAGTTCATCGGCATCCATTTCTTCTCGCCCGTCGAGAAGATGCTGCTGGTGGAGGTCATCATGGCGAAGAAGACCGGCAAGAAGGCGCTCGCCATGGCGCTCGACTATATCCGCGCGATCCGGAAGACGCCGATCGTCGTCAACGACACGCGTGGCTTCTACGCCAACCGCTGCGTGCTGAACTACATCTACGAGGGGCACAAGATGCTGCTCGAGGGCGTACCCCCGGCGATGATCGAGAACGCCGCCAAGATGGCCGGCATGCCCGTCGGGCCGCTGTCGCTCAACGACGAGACCGGCGTCGATCTCGGCTGGAAGATCATCCAGGCGACGAAGCGCGATCTCGGCGAACAGGCGATCGACACAGAGCAGGAAGCGCTGGTCGAGCAGATGGTCATCAAGCTCGAGCGCTTCGGCCGCAAGAACGGCAAAGGCTTTTACGATTACGACGGCCGGAAGAAGAAGCTCTGGCCAGGCCTCAAGGACCTCCAGCCCGTCCACGTCGATGCCGATACGCTCGACGTCGAGGAACTGAAGCAGCGCTTCCTCGTCACGCAGGCGCTCGAAGCGGCGAAGACGATGGAAGAAGGGGTCGTCACCGACCCGCGCGAGGCGGACGTGGGCTCGATCCTCGGCTTCGGCTTCGCGCCCTTCACCGGCGGGACGCTGAGCTACATCGACGGCATGGGCGCGAAGGCCTTCGTCCTGCTCTGCGAAGCGCTCGCCGCGAAGCACGGCCCACGCTTCGCCCCGACGCCGCTGCTCAGGGAGATGGCCGCGAAGGGCGAGACCTTCTACGGCCGCTTCGGTGCGGGAGCGGTGAAGCAAGCGGCGTGACTCCGGCGGGGTCGATGCGCGCCAACCGTCATTCCGGGGCGCCGCATCAGCGGCGAGCCCGGAATGACGGCCTCAATTCGATTGAACGAAAGCGTCAACGCCAGCGCCGCGCCATGTCGATCGCGTGAAACACGCCCGAGAGCGCGATCCAGAGCACGATCCACCCCCAAGCGGCGCCGGTCAGCGCCGCGCGAAGTGCCAGCATCAGGCAGAGCCCGGCGGCGAGCGTGCCCAGGACGTCCGCCGGCGCGAGCCCGCGGCCCGTCCGGCGATGGAGTGCGATCAGCATCACCGCCTCGACGATCGTCACCGCGATCACGACGTCGACGATCCGGCCGCTGGCGATCCAGTCAGGCATCTCGGGCTCGCAAGGAAAGCGACCGACGTGGCTGCTCACGAAACCAGCCGCTTCCCGCCCCCTCGCGGGGCGGGTGAGGGTGGGGGGAGGTCGGCCATGAAGGCGATGCCCGATCCTGACCGGCCCCCCTCCCTGCCCTCCTCGCAAGGGGGAAGGATGAGCCGGCCTGCCACCGTCTCACGGGTTCAGCCGGACGATCTCGAAATTGAGATAGGCCGCCAGCGTCACCCAGACGATGTAGGGGACGAGGAGCGCGCCCGCGAGCCGCGATTGTCGACCCGTCACGACGATCAGCAGCAGGATCGACAGCCAGAGAAGGCCGACCTCCAGCAACGCCCAGTCCGGCCGCTTCAGACGAAAGAACAGCACGCTCCAGAGAATATTGAGGAAGCCGTTCAGCGCGAAGAGGCCGATGATCCACTCGCGCGTGGCCTGGCTCCGCGCGTTCTGCCACGCGAAGGCCGCTGACAGCGCGGCGAGCGCGAAGATCGTCGTCCAGACGATTGGGAACGCCGCATCCGGCGGCTTCCACGAGGGCTGCCGCAGGCCCTGATACCATGGCCCGAGGTCGGTTAGCGTGCCGCCGATGGTCGACACGAGCAGGGCCGCCGCCGCGGCCGCCGCGATCGGCTTCCAGCGCGGGACGCGTCCGTCGGTTCCGCCCGTCGTCACGCCTTGGCGAAGCCGAAGAGATGCGCCAAATCCTTGAAGAAGATCCGGGCGTGGGCGACGGGCTTCGCGCGCACGAGCTGCTTGTTCATGTAGGCGTCCCACGTCAGTTTCTGCACGTCTGGATCCTGGCACATGGCAACGAACCCTTCACGCCGCTTGTCGTTCCGGTACCAGAAATACTGCATGATCCCGAGGACCCAGAAGACACGGCCATGCGCCTTCATGAAGGCCTTCCGCGCGCCGGCCAGCGCCCGCGCGTCGCCGGTAGCGAGGAAGGCGTGCACGGCGTCGCCGGCGAGCCGGCCGCCGAGCATCGCATAATAGATCCCCTCGCCCGAGGCGGGCGCGACCACGCCCGCCGCATCGCCGGCCAGCAGCACGTCGCGGCCGTTGTCCCAGCGCTTCAGCGGCTTCATGGGGATCGGCGCGCCCTCGCGGCGGACGGTCGTCGCGCCGTCGAGGCCGATGGTACGGCGCAGATCCGCGATCGTAGCCCGGAGCGCGAAGCCCTTCTGCGCGCTGCCGGTGCCGATGCTCAGCGTGTCGCCGTGCGGGAACACCCAGGCGTAGAAATCCGGTGAGAGCCTGCCCTGATAGAACACGTCGCAGCGCGCCGGATCGTAGTCTCCGGCGGCGCCCATGGCCGGAGTCTTGACGATCTCGTGGTAGGCGAAGACGTAGGGCATCCGGTCGGCGCCGGGCACCGCCTGTTTGCCGACCGCCGAGAGCGCGCCATCGGCGCCGATGACGGCCCGCGCCCTGACCCGCCGCCGTCCGGCCTCTCCGCTGCGCGGAAGGTATTCGATCACCGCCGTCCCGTCGGCGTCCCGGTCGAGCCGCTCGAAGGTGCCGGCGCGCCGCTCCGCGCCGCTTTCAGCGGCGCGCTCGCGCAGCCATTCGTCGAATTCGGCCCGGTCGACCATGCCGACGAAGCCGTTCTCGATCGGCATGTCCACCCGCTTCTCCTTGGGCGAGATCATGCGCGCCGAGGTGGCGCGGGCGACGAGCAGCTTCGCCGGAATGTCGAAGTCGCGGATGCAGCGCGGCGGAATGGCGCCGCCGCAGGGCTTGATGCGCCCGGCGCGGTCGAGCAGCAGCACGCGGTGTCCGCGCCGCGCGAGATCGGTCGCGGCGGTGGCGCCCGACGGTCCGCCACCGACGACGACCGCATCGAAGGTTTCCAGTTCGATCATGGTCAGCTCCCGATTGTCGCGAGACGGGGTGGTGCGCGGTTCGTCGATGCGGAGGTCGAGGCCGGCTGCTGGCTGGTGATGCGCGTCGCGAGGACGACCGCGACGAGGAAGAGCACGGCTTCGGCGAGAAACACTGCCCCATAGGCGGCTCCCGTATCGGCAATCAGCGCGCGGGCGATGTCGTTGGCGATGGCGCCCAGCAGGCCGCCGGCCCCGAACGCGATACCCTGCGCCGCCCCCCACAACCCCATGCGCACGCCCTCGCGCGCGCCGGCGCCAGAGCTCGCCATGCCCATCATCGTGCCGATGGCTGCGATCGAGAACGTGCCGTTGGCGACGCCCAGCGCGAATGCCGCCGGCTTGACGAGATCCGGCTGGTTCGCGAGGCCCGCGACCGCGAGCAGCGCCAGCATCACCGCCGAGGCGGCGCAGCCGCCGGCCATCCAGCCGCGCAGCGTGCCGACGCGGCGGCCGAGAACGGCCACGATCAGCATGCCGGCGAGGACACCGGCATGGACGAGGCCGGAGAGCTTGGTCGACTGGCCCGGCGTGTAGCCGAACACGCTTCCAGCAAACGGATCGAGCACCAGATCCTCGGTGCTGTAGGCGAGCATCGAGACGAAGATGAACACCGCGAGCCGCCGCGCCTGCGGCTCCGCCCAGACTTCGGCGAGGGCCTGCCGGAACGGCGGATGGTCCTCGGCCGCGCCGAGGCCATGGCCCGCACCCTCGACGCCCCACATCGCGCCGATCGTCACCAGGAGCGCGAGAACCGAGACGCCAGCCGTGACCAGCACGAGGCGCGTCGTGCTGAACGGCTCCAGAAGCTGTCCTGCGGTGATCGCGGTCGCGACGATGCCGGCGATCATCATCATCCAGACGACCGTCGCGGCGGGCGCGCGGCGCTCGGGCTCGACCATCTTGGCGAGGAGCGTGAGAAGTGACGTCCCCGATGCCCCCACGCCGATCCCGATCG
>CAZVMY010000198.1:0-6010 GCA_964628955.1 uncultured Methylocystis sp. | reverse complement strand
GGTCGCCAAACTGAAGCCGGTGACCGTCGGCGGCGTCGTGGTCTCCAACGCGACGCTGCACAACGCCGATGAGATCGAACGGCTCGGCGTTCGCGTCGGAGACACCGTGACGGTGCAGCGGGCCGGTGACGTGATTCCACAGATCGTGGGCTTCCTCCCGGAACTGCGGCCGGCCGCGTCCGGCCCTTATGTCTTTCCGGATGTCTGTCCCTGTCCGCTGCGGACGCCGGTCGCCAGCGAGGCGATCGCAACCGGCGTGGCAGGCGCGGTCCGCCGCTGCTCGGGCGAGTTCGCCTGCCCCTATCAGCAGATCGAGCATCTAAAACATTTCGTGTCGCGCCGGGCCTTCGACATCGAGGGTCTCGGCGAGAAGCAGATCGAGCTTTTTTTCGACGATCCCGACCTGCCGGTGAAGAGCCCCGCGGACATCTTCACCCTCGCGACCCGCGATGCGGCGAACCTGAAGAAGCTGAAGGACAAGGAGGGGTTCGGTGCCGTTTCGGTGCGCAACCTGTTCCTTGCCATCGAGGAGCGGCGCAGGATCGGCCTCGACCGCCTGATCTTCGCACTCGGCATCAGGCATGTGGGCGAAACGACGGCACGCGTCCTCGCCCGCGCCTATGGCTCGTGGCAGGGGTTCCACGATGCCGCGTCGAGGATCGCCAATGGCGACGCCGAGGCGGCGGCCGAGATGGACGCCCTCGACCAGATCGGCGTGGCCGTGATCGAGGCGATCCGCCGCTACTTCGGCGAGCCGCGCAATCTGCGCCTCGTCGAACGGCTTATCGCCGAGATCGCCGTGTCCGACATGGCCGCCCCGGCTTCCCGCTCCGCCGTTGCGGGAAAGACCGTGGTCTTCACCGGTTCGCTGGAGAGGATGACGCGTGACGAGGCGAAGGCGCGCGCGGAGAGTCTCGGCGCCAAGGTCGCCGCCTCGGTGTCGAAAAAGACCGATATCGTCGTTGCCGGCCCGGGCGCTGGCTCCAAGCTCGCCAAAGCGACGGAACTCGGGCTGCAGGTGCTGTCCGAGGACGAATGGCTGGCGCTGATCGAGGCCGAGCCGCCGGCCGCCTGAGCTCGTCGGAAGCTCTCGTTGCCTCATCCTGAGGTGCGAAAGAGCGGAACGAACGAGCCTCGAAGGATGCTCGCAGGGCGGATGTTCCGGTTGAAGGGCATCCTTCGAGGCCCGGCTTTGCCTCGCACCTCAGAATGAGGCGCGTTTCCAGCCAGTCCGTAAGCCGTTCATGCCGTCAGGTGGTGCGGCGAGCGGACGTGCCGTGCCGGTAGGCGAGGGCGGAAAGGATCGCGAAGGCGAGCATCAGGATGGCGAGCGGCACGAGGCTCGGCGCCACCAGCTTGGCGGCAAAGAAGCTGCTCAAACCGCCCAGCGCCATCTGCATGAAGCCGGTCAGCCCCGACGCGGCGCCGGCGGCTTCGGGGTTGACGCTGATGGAGCCGGCGATCGCGTTCGGCAGCACGAGCCCGTTGGCGAAGGAGGTGATGATGCAGGGCAGGAACAGGGCTGCCGGCGTCATGCCGAAATACCAGCCGGCGGCGAGCAGGATCACCGAACCGCCGATGCCGATGAGGTTGCCGAGCACGATCATGCGATCGATGCCGAGGCGCTGCGACAGGCGGCCGGACAGGAAGTTGCCGATCATGTAGCCGCCGCCGATCACCATGAACCATAGCGCATAGGTCGACTTGCCGAGGCCCATCTCGGTGACGACCAGATGCGGCGCGGCACCGAGGAACGAAAAGAAGACCGCCGAGATCAATGCCCCGGTCGCGGAATAGGCGAGGAAGCTGCGCTCGCCCAGCAGCTTGCGGCCGGCCGCGACGACGTCGCCGAAGTTCGCCCGATCGAGCGTCGCCGGCCGTGTTTCGGGCAGCACGACCGCAATCGCCAGCAGCGCGATGGCGCCGAGAACGCCGCAGAACACGAAGATGGCACGCCAGCCGAAGCTTTCGTCGAGAGTCCCGCCGATCGCCGGCGCGGCCATCGGGGCCACGACGAAGGCCATCGTGACGTAGCCGATCATGCTGGCGGCGCGATCGCGCGCATAGAGGTCCCGGATGATCGTGCGGGCGAGGGTGATGCCCGAGGTGGCGCCGATCGCCTGGACGATGCGCGCCGCGATCAGCGTCTCGATCGTCGGGGCGAAGGTCGCCGCCAGACTGGCGAGAATGAACAGTGCGATGGCCGAGATCAGCACCGGCCGCCGGCCGTATCGGTCGGCCAGCGTTCCGAGCAAGAGCTGCGAGATCGCCATGCCGCCGAGGAACAGCGACAGCGTGAGTTGAACCGTCTCGCGCGGAGCGGCGAAGATCTCCGCGAGGCCCGGGACCGAGGGCATGAGGATGTTCAGCGAGAGCGGACCCAGCATCGACGCCAGGACGAGAACGGGGAGCAGCAGCCGCTGGGCCGTCGGGGCGGTCATGTTGTTGTCCGGGGTGGCGCCGGGAATACGGCGTCGGGCACGGCGAATGGCCGGCGTCGCCATGTTACAGCGGGGCGGTCGCCGCGCTCAACCAGATTTGTGTGTCGAGATCGACATGGCTGCCCAGCGCATCGTGAACTCTCGCATGATAGTCGTCGATCCAGGCGCGTTCGGCGCGGGTCAGCAGACCGAGGCTGATCAGGCGGCGGTCGATCGGAGCCAGCGTCAGCGTCTCGAAGCCGAGCATCTCGCGCTCGGCACCGGCAATCTGGCGCGGCTCGACGAGGATCAGGTTCTCGATCCGGATGCCGAAGCGGCCGGCCGCGTAATAGCCCGGCTCGTTCGAAAGCATCATCCCCGCATCCAGCGCCACCGTGCCCGTCTTGGCGATGCGCTGCGGCCCCTCGTGAACCGAGAGATAGCTGCCGATGCCGTGGCCCGTGCCATGGTCGAAATCGAGCCCCGCTTCCCAGAGGGACTGTCTGGCGAACGAATCGATCTGTGCCCCGCTCGTGCCCTTCGGAAAGACGGCGCGCGCGATGGCGATGTGGCCCTTCAGCACCCTCGTGAACCGGTCCTTCATCTGCCGCGTGACGCGGCCGACCGCGAGGGTGCGGGTGATGTCGGTCGTTCCGTCGAGATATTGCGCGCCCGAGTCGATCAGGAAGATGCCGGGCGTGATCGGGCGGTTGCTTTCGGTGGTCACGCGGTAATGCGGGATGGCTGCATTCGGGCCAGCACCCGCGATCGTGGGGAACGACACGTCGAGCAGGGCGCCGGTCTCGCGTCGAAAATGCTCGAGCGCCGCGACGGCGTCGATCTCCGTCAGCTTGCCTGACGGTGCCTCGCGGTCGAACCAGGCGAGAAAGCGGATCATCGCCGCGCCGTCCCTGAGCTGCGCTGCGCGCGCGCCGGCGATCTCCGCCCCGTTCTTCACTGCCTTCATCAGCGCGATCGGATCGGGACCGACGTCCGCCTTGCCGCCGGCTGCTTCGACCAGCCGACGCAGGTTTTCGCCGGCGCTCGCCTGATCGAGACGAATGCGCGCACCGCCTCCGGCGATCTCCGACAGGCTCTTCGGCAAGGCGTGCGGTTCGCGGATATCGGCCGCCGACGCCAGAGCGTCACGCACGCTGTTGGAGAGCTTGCGGCCGTCCATGAACAGGATCGGCTGCCCTTCTGCGGGAATCAACGCGTAGCCGAGCGGCAGCGGCGTGTGCTTAACGTCCGCGCCCCGGATGTTGAACAGCCAGGCGACGGCGTGCGGATCGCTCACGAGCAGGGCGGCAAGCCTCGCTTCGGCGAGCGCGGCCCGAACCCGCTCCGTCTTCTCCGTGGTCGTCGCGCCCGCGAGCGCGCCGTCATGGAGCCTTACCTGTCCCGTGGGCGGTGCCGGCCGATCGGTCCAGACCACGTCGATCGGATTGTCGTCGACAGCGACGAGTTCGGCGCCGGTCGAAGCCGCGGCCGCCGACAGTTTCCGCACCATGTCGGGGGTGTGCAGGCGCGGATCGTAGCCGAGCCGGGCGCCGGGTCCCAGCCGCCGCTCCAGCCACGCCTCCGGCGTGGTCTCGGCGATCGCGACCGGCGTCACCACGGCGGTATCGATCTGGTCCGCGACCTGCAGGGTGTAGCGGCCGTCGACGAAGATCGCAGCTTCGTCGGCAAGGATCACCACGATGCCGGCCGACCCGGTGAAGCCCGTCAGCCAGGCCAGACGCTGTTCCGCGGCCGGGATGTATTCGCCCTGATGCTCGTCGGCGCGCGGTACGATGAAGCCATCGAGAGCGAGCGCGGCGAGCCGCTGGCGCAGCGCCGCGATCCGTGCCGCGCTCCGGTCCTTCTCGGCCCGATCCCTGAACGTCTGGAAACGCGCTTCGAACATGCCACGATCCTGCGGTGAGCGATGCCGGAAACGGTCCGGCGCGCCCTCGCGAATACCATGTCCCGGACCGCCGGTCATGACGCCTCGACGCGGGCGACAGTCCGTCACCGGGCCGACCCGACCACACCCTTGCATGTCGGAGAGGCGTTATGCAAAAAAATCAGACATGTTCTGATGTTTACCATCATTTATGCGTATTACGCATGGCAGCCTTGTCGCTTCGACTCTGGTACTTGGGGGTCCGCCTCATACTTTGGTCGTATCAATGGACGGCGTCGATGCGCCGCTCACGACAGGAGGCCACCATGGCGACACTCGCGTTCGATAGATCTGCGACGACCGGCCGTTCACCGAGCCGGAAGCGGCGGTCGTTCTTCCGATCGCTCGTCCGGGCTCTGGCGGAATCGCGCATGCGATCCGCGCAGCGGGAACTCCGGCGTCACGAGGCGCTGCTTGATCACGACCTCAGGCTCTCGATCGGCGACCTGCCGTTCGGCTCGACCGCGCGCTGAGCGCCCGAGGTCTGGCTGCGGCGCCGCCGCGTTTCAGGCGGAGCGTCGCCCAGCCCTCGAGGTCGATCCGGTGGGCCAGCGTAAAGCCCTGACCCCGATAGACCGACAGGACGCCAGCGACATCGCTCCCGAGCAGGCCGGAGAGGATCACCTCTGCCTTTGGTCTGGCGGTCAACGTCAGCGAGGGTGCAAGCCGCCTCAGCGGCTTCGCCAGAATGTTCGCGAAGATCAGGTCGAACGTTCCGGGACGCCCGAGCGCCGGGTGGCGTACACCCGGCGAGACCAGCGGCCGCACGAACCGTCCGGCCCGGTTGCCGACCGCATTGGCCGAGGCCGTCACGACCGCCAGCGGATCGAGATCGCCGCAGGCGACCGGCCGGCGCAAGGCCCTCGCACTCGCGATCGCCAGCACGCCGGTCCCCGTACCGACGTCGAGAACCCGGCGCGGGCGGCGCCGCTTGAGGATCGAATCCAGCAGAAGCAGGCAGCCGCGCGTCGTGCCATGGTGACCCGTGCCGAAGGCGAGGGCCGCCTCGATCTCGATCGCGATCCGGTTGCTCGCGATCCGGCCGCGGCTGTGGCGGCCATGGACGACGAAACGACCGGCTTCGACCGGCTGGAGCCCATCGAGCGAGCGGGCGACCCAGTCGCTGCGGTCGATCGTGTCGAACACGACGCCGTCGCTGGGCAACGGCTCTGGCGACACCGACAGCGTGAGAAGGGTCATGAATTCCGCCGGGTCGGGCTGCGTGACGCAGAAGACCTCGAGCAGCCACGACCCGTCTGTGGCCTCGAAGGCCGAGATGGCGTGGGTTTCCGGCTCGAGCATCTCGCCGAGCCGTTGCGCTGCGCGCCGCGCCGATGTTTCCGGCAGGCTCACGCGCGCGACATGCGTCGCGCCGGCGGGTTGAAGCCCTTCACGCATGACGTCGTTCACCTTCAGCAGCAGCGATCTTTCCGCGTATTCGCGGCTCCGGGCATAAAAAAAGGTGCCCGAAGGCACCTTTCAACCGTTCCATTCAACGGGTCCGAACGGCTGGACCCCGAATCCGTCCGACTTACATCGGCTGGAGATTGCCGGCGGACGCCTTGCCCGTGCGGCGATCGGTCAGGATCTCGTAGCCGATCTTCTGGCCTTCACGCAGGTCGTTGAGACCCGAACGCTCCACGGC
>CAZVMY010000197.1:3806-6054 GCA_964628955.1 uncultured Methylocystis sp. | reverse complement strand
CGTCGAGGCGGACGAGGTCGCGCCGCCGAGATCGCCTTGCTCGAAAAGGGCGACCTTCAGACCGCGCCCTGCCGCGTCACGCGCGACGCCGACGCCGTTGATGCCACCACCGATGATGGCGATGTCGACCTCGGCAGCCGTGGTCGCGGTCGCAGGCACGTGGCTTCCATCCCCGGATCGCCGCGGTCTTTCGAGACCGTCGGCTTGAAATTTCGTTCTTAGTTTCGATCACGCTAAGTGAGCGAAAAAGCGAATGCAAGAGCCACTATGGAGCGCGGTGTCGAAAGCGCACCGACCAAACCGCTCCGGTTGCTTCGCGTGACGACCGGTGCGGGACGCGTCAGGCGTCGACCGTTTCGACGACGTTGACGCCATGCTGGCGGCAGAGCGCCCGGATCTCGTCCGAAGGCAGCCGGTCCGTTACGAAATAATCGACCTGCGACAGGTGGGCGATGCGGACGGGCGCCGCGCGCTCGAACTTCAGGCGGTCGGCGACCAGGATCACGTGGCGGGCGTTCTCGATGATCGCCTGGCTCACGCGGACCTCTCGATAGTCGAAGTCGAGCAGTGCGCCGTCGCCGTCGATCGCTGAGGTTCCGACCACGGCGTAATCCACCTTGAACTGCCGGATGAAGTCGACGGCCGCCTCGCCCGTCACGCCGCCGTCCGTGCGGCGGACAGGTCCTCCGGCGACGATCACCTCGAGTTTCTGCTGCGGATACAGGATATTGGCGACGTTGAGGTTGTTGGTGATGACCAGCAGCCCGTCGTGCTCGCCGAGTGCCTGCGCCACCTCCTCGGTGGTCGTCCCGATGTTGATGAACAGCGAGGCGCTGTTGGGGATCAGCGCCGCCGCCGCCCGGCCGATGAGCCGCTTCTCGTCACGCGCGATGAAGCGCCGCGCCTCGTAGCCGACGTTCTCGACGCCCGACGCGATCACCGCGCCGCCGTGGACCCGGGTGAGCAGCCGCCGGTCACACAGGTCGTTCAGGTCCTTGCGGATCGTCTGCGGCGTGACCGCGAACAGGTCCGCCAGAGCATCCACGTCCACGCGCCCGAGACTGCGCGCCCGGTCGAGAATGTCGTGCTGTCGCGTGTTGAGCGGTTCCATGGCTGCGCTCGAAGCGGGTTTCGTATCATGTTGATCCGAACCTCCAGGGAAAGGAAGTCCGTCCGGTCGCACGGTTCAGTCCGCGCCGTCCCGGCCTCCATGGCCGCGCAGGAAGTTGATCACGCCCGAAAAATCCTCACCCCCGTGTCCGGCCGCGGCGAAGAGCGCGTAGAGTTGCGCCGCGGCCGCTCCCATCGGCGTCGCGGCGCCGGAGGCGAGCGCCGATTCCTGCGACAGCTTCAAGTCCTTCAGCATCAGGTCGGCTGCAAATCCCGCTCGGTAGCCGGCGTTGGCGGGAGAAGTCGGCACCGGGCCCGGCACGGGGCAATAGGTGGTCAGCGACCAGCACTGGCCCGACGAGGTCGAGGCCACGTCGAACAGCGCCTGATGCGAGAGGCCGAGCTTCTCGGCCAGTACGAAGGCCTCACTCACGCCGAGCATCGAGATGCCGAGGATCATGTTGTTGCAGATCTTGGCCGCCTGTCCCGCGCCCGCGCCGCCGCAATGCACGATCTTCCGGCCCATGGCCTCGAGCACCGGCCGGCCGCGTTCGAAGGCGGACGCTTCGCCGCCCACCATGAAGGTCAGCGTTCCGGCTTTTGCGCCGCCCGTGCCACCCGAGACCGGCGCGTCGAGCGACGCCACGGCGCGCGCCGTGGCGAGCGCGTGCACGGCCCGCGCGCTTTCGACGTCGATTGTCGAGCTGTCGATGAACAGCGTGTCCGGCCGCGCGGCATCGAGCGCCTCGGCCCAGACGCTCCGCACGTGCCGGCCGGCGGGCAGCATGGTGACGACGACCTCGGCCTCCCGGACGGCGACCGTCAGACCGCCGGCCGCCGCGATCCCCGCGCCAGCCGCCATCTCGACGAGTGCGGGGTTGAGGTCGTGACCGAGAACGCGGTGCCCGGCCTTCACGAGATTGGCCGCCATCGGCCCGCCCATGTTGCCGAGTCCGATGAAGGCGATGGTGGTCATTTCAAGACACCCCTGATCAGGCTAGTTCGCTCGGCGGAGTGATCCGCTGCCGTTAGGGTCAGAACTGGACGGTTCATTGGCGGACAAAGACACCGAAAGGCTGCTTCATGACAAGGCCGTGTGACGTCGAAGCCGAAGACGCTCATTCGGAGTCGATCCATC
>CAZVMY010000197.1:0-3796 GCA_964628955.1 uncultured Methylocystis sp. | reverse complement strand
GTCGCGCGAAATCGGCGTGCCCGTGAGCCGGGTCGCCGACATCGTCGCCGGTGGTCGGTCCAATACGGCCGACACTGCCGTGCGGCTCGCAGGGGTTTTCGGCACCAGCGCCGAGATGTGGATGGCGCTGCAGGCCGATTACGCTTCGCCGTGTGCGGCAAACGATCGCCGAGGCTCCCGTCAGGATGGCCTGATGATCATCCCGAGCCCGCCACCAGCGCGCGTCCCACGATCATCCGCATGATCTCGTTCGTGCCTTCCAGGATCTGGTGCACGCGCAGGTCGCGGACGATCTTCTCGATACCGTAGTCGGCCAGATATCCGTAGCCGCCGTGGATTTGCAGCGCGTCGTTCGCGACGGAGAAACCGGTGTCGGTCGCGAGCCGTTTCGCCATCGCGCAGCGCATCGTGATGTCGGGGTCCTGACGATCGTATGCGGCGGCCGCGCCGTGGAGCAGCGCCCGCGCCGCCTCGAGGTCCGTCGCCATGTCGGCCAGCTTGAACTGCATGGCCTGAAAGCGGCCGATCGGCTGCCCGAAGGCCTGACGTTCGCGCGAATACGCCACCGCCTTGTCGAGCGCGGCCTTCGCGCCGCCCAGCGAACAGGCGCCGATGTTCAGCCGGCCGCCATCCAGCCCCGCCATGGCGATCGTGAACCCGATGCCCTCCTCGCCCAGTCTGTTCGCGACCGGAACGCGGGCGCCGTCGAAGATGACCGCCCGGGTCGGCTGCGCGTTCCAGCCCATCTTCCGCTCGTTGGCGCCGAAGCTGACGCCCGGCGTGTCGCGATGAATGACGAGCGTCGATATGCCCTTCGGGCCGTCCTCGCCGGTGCGCACCATCGTCACGTACCAGTCCGAGACGCCGGCACCCGAAATGAACTGTTTCTGCCCGGTCACGACGTAATCGTCGCCATCGCGGATCGCGCGGGTCCTGAGCGCCGCCGCATCCGAGCCGCAGCCGGGCTCGGTGAGGCAATAGCTCGCGATGTGGTCCATCTCGATGAGCTTCGGAAGGAAAGTCCGCCGCTGCTCGTCCGAGCCGTAGCGGTCGATCATCCAGGCGGCCATGTTGTGGATCGAGATGAAGGCCGCGACCGTGGGGCAGCCCTCGGACAGCGCCTCGAAGATCAGCGCGGCATCCATTCGCGTCAGGGCGGAGCCGCCGACGTCCTCCCGGACGTAGACACCGCCCATGCCGAGCGCCGCCGCCTCGCGCATCACGTCGACCGGGAAATGCTTCGTTTCGTCCCACTCGAGCGCCTTGGGCGCGAGCTTCCCGGCGGCGAAGGCGCGTGCCATGTCGCGAATGGCGATCTGGTCCTCGGAGAGGGAGAACATCAGGCGGGTGTCCGGCGACGTGGGAGACGAAGCGACAGCATAGCCGGGATCGCGAGCGCGGCGCAAAGCGGCGCATCGACGGCCGACCTACCGCGGTCGCGCGTAGGTCGAGAAGCCCCGCCGGTTCTCGTCGATTTCCAGCTTCTGGTGCAGGGAGGGCATGGCCCGGTCTGAACAATCGTCGCGGGGGCAGGTTCGGCACGAGACGCCGATCGGGGTGACGATCTGCGCATCGTCGAGACTGAGCCCGTCGGCGTAGGTGATCTCCCGCGCGTGCTGCACGCCGCAGCCGAGGCCGATCGAAAGCTGGCCGGCGCGACCGAGCAGCGCGCCGCGCCCGACACCCCGCCCCGACGGGCGGATGGTCCGGGCCACGCAGAAATAGGAGGCGCCGTCAGGCATGCGCGAGACCTGGACGCGCAGCATACCGGGAGTGGCGAAGGCATCGTAGACGTTCCAGCGCGGGCACGCCGCACCGAAACGCGCGATGTGGATGCCCGAAGCCGAGAATCGCTTCGAGATGTTGCCGGCGATATCGACCCGGATCAGGTGGAACGGCACCCCTTCGGCCCCGCGCCGGCGTAGCGTGGTCAGACGGTGACAGACCTGCTCGAAGGAGACGCCGAACCTGTGCTGCAGCACCGTGATGTCGTACCGCGTCGTCTTCGCCGCCTCGAGGAAACGGCTGTAGGGCATCAGCACCGCGCCGGCGAAATAGTTGGCGAGGGCGGCGCGGGCGAGGGCATCGGCCTCGGGCGAGGAGAACTTGCCGCCCGAGACCGCGGCATCGATCTCCTTGCGAAACGCCAGGAAGGCGATCTGGTGTGCGAGCTGGAAGGTCCGGGAGGGCAGCGGCAACATCTCCGAGAGATCAAGCCGCCGGGTCAGCGGATTGTAGACGCGCAGCGCCCCGCCGAGCGTGCCGGATGGTGCGATGTCCACGTCGACGGCGTATCGCGTGGCGAGCAGCTGGATCAGGTCCTGCGAAAGGGTGTGCAGTGCGAGGCCGTTGTCCACCCAGAGCGTTTCCGCGGCAGCCTCGAGATCGGGGAAGTGGTTCATCCGCAGCTGCAGGAACTCGTTCACCTCCTCCGAAGGGATGCCGATCGGCGTGGCATCCGCCCCGTCGTCGCCGGTGAGCGCGGCGGTCTCCACCGTCGGGCCGCGGCGGTAGGCCTTATAGAGATCGAGCATGGCCCGGCCGACGCTGGGCAGCGTCGCGACGAGGTCCTTGACGTCGCTCGCCTTCATGTCCGCGTCGTCGAACAGCGGGTCGGAAAGCACCTCCATCAGATCGGAAACGAGCCGGTCGCCGTCCTCGTTGGACAGGCTGGCCATGTCGATCTGAAAACGTTCCGCGAGCTTGAGCAGGACCCGCACCGTCACCGGGCGCTGGTTGCTTTCGATCAGGTTGAGATACGAGGGCGAGATATCCAGTTCTCCGGCCATCTGCACCTGACTGAGCTGACGCTCCTGCCGGATCCGGCGCAGCTTCCCGCCGATACGCAGTGATCGCATGTCCTCGCCTCGATTGATTTACAATATCGATAATGTCATATGTCAATTTATTTACAATGTACAGCCACGCAGCTGCGATGGTTGACGCCGATGGGGCCGAGGATCATTCCTCCGCGTGTCAAGTTTGTAAATCGAACAGGATTCCTCGTCATGTCTCTCTCGACCGCCAGCAACCGCTTTTCCGGCATCCGGCGTGACTACACGCCCGCCGACGTGGAGCGTCTCTCCGGTTCCGTGCGGATCGAGCACACCCTCGCCCGGCTGGGGGCCCAGCGGTTGTGGAAGCTGCTGCACGAGCGACCGTTCGTGCGCACCCTCGGCGCGCTCACGGGCAACCAGGCCATGCAGCAGGTCAAGGCCGGTCTGGAGGCGATCTATCTTTCCGGCTGGCAGGTCGCGGCCGATGCGAACAACGCCGGTCAAATGTATCCTGACCAGTCGCTCTATCCGGCATCTTCGGTGCCGGAGGTCGTGAAGCGGATCAACAACAGCCTCGCCCGCGCCGACCAGATCGCCCGGATGGAGGGTGACGCGTCGACGTACTGGTTCGCGCCGATCATCGCCGATGCGGAAGCCGGATTCGGCGGCGCGCTGAACGCATTCGAACTGATGAAGGCGATGATTGAGGCCGGTGCCGCCGGCGTGCATTTCGAGGACCAGCTTGCGTCCGAAAAGAAGTGCGGCCATCTCGGCGGCAAGGTGCTGGTGCCGACACAGACCTTCATCCGCACCCTCAACGCCGCGCGTCTGGCTGCGGACGTCTGTGGCGTCGATACGGTTCTGCTCGCGCGGACCGATGCGCATTCGGCGACGCTCATCACCTCCGACGTCGACGAGCGCGACCTGCGCTGGATCGACGGGTCGAGTCGCACCGCGGAGGGATTCTATCGCCTGAAGCAGGGCAGCGCTCACTCGGTCGAGCACGCCATCGCGCGCGG
>CAZVMY010000196.1:0-6059 GCA_964628955.1 uncultured Methylocystis sp. | reverse complement strand
GGTCGAGAACGGCGCCTCGCCGACCCAGTTGGTGCCCTCGCCGCCCATGGCGGTGAACCCGGCCGTGTCGCGGTCCATCCACAGCGCCATGT
Source organism: uncultured Methylocystis sp. (assembly GCA_964628955.1). GTDB lineage: Bacteria > Pseudomonadota > Alphaproteobacteria > Rhizobiales > Beijerinckiaceae > CAZVMY01. Next base: position 5,967 of record CAZVMY010000196.1, on the reverse strand, counting down.
AATGGCAGCCGATACCAGCCGAGGCGCGCATTCCGTCCGGCACCTTGGTCGAGGAATTGTGCGGGCAGCCGGCGCAGAAATAGGGCGTGCGTGAGCCGGCATCGACCGTCTCGGCCAGCCGCGCCTGCGCCTGCCGCAGCGCCGAGACCTTCTGCCCGAGGTCGTCGTTGCGGTGATACTTCAGCAGCCGCTCGCCGATGGCGATCGCGATGTCGTTCGGATCGAGCGCGGCCTTCACGGGGAAGAGCCATTCGTTGCTCTCGTTGCGCTTGCCGATCACCCGCGGCTGGACCGAGGTGCCGTAGAGCTCCTCCTTGACCTGGACCTCGATGAGGGAGCGCTTCTCCTCGACGACGATCACGAGGTCGAGACCGCGCGCAAAATCCATGATCTCGACCGGGTCCATCGGCCACGGGCAGGCGAGCTTGAACAGTCTGAGGCCCATCTGATTGGCCTTGAGCTCGTCGATGCCGAGGTCGTCCATCGCCTGGCGGACGTCGAGATAGCTCTTGCCGATGGTGATGACGCCGATCTTCGGATCGGCGCCGCCGCTGATCACGATCCGGTTCAACCCGTTGGCGCGCACGAAAGCGAGCGCCGCTGCGCGCTTGTGCTCGTGCATCCGCGCTTCCTGCTCGAGCAGCGCGATATGCTCGCCGGAGCGGATGTTGAGCCCGCCCGGCGGCATGGCGAAATCGTCAGGCGTCACGATCTTCACCCGATCGATGCTGCCATCGACCGAGGCGGTCGATTCGACGTTCTCCTTGACGCATTTGAACGCCGTCCAGGTGCCGGCGAAGCGCGACAGCGCGAAACCGTAGAGCCCGTAATCGAGCATCTCCTGCACACCGGCCGGGTTCAGGATCGGGATCATCGTGTCGACGAAGTTGAACTCGGTCTGATGCGGGACGGTCGAGCTTTCGGCCGTGTGGTCGTCGCCCATGAGGGCCAGCACGCCGCCGTGCTTCGCGGAGCCCGCCATGTTGGCGTGGCGAAAGACGTCGGTCGAGCGGTCGACGCCGGGCCCCTTGCCGTACCAGACCGAAAAGACCCCGTCGTATTTCGCCTCGCCCGAGAGCCCCGCCTGCTGCGTGCCCCAGCAGGCCGTGGCGGCAAGCTCCTCGTTGAGGCCGGGCTGGAAGACGATGTTCGACTTCTCGAGAATGCCCTTCGCCCGGAAGAGCTGCTGATCGAGGCCGCCGAGCGGCGAGCCGCGATAGCCGGAGACGAAACCAGCGGTGTTGAGGCCGTTGCGACGGTCGATCTCGCGCTGCGCGAGCAGCATGCGCACGATCGCCTGCGTGCCCGACAGGAAAATCTGTGTCTTGGAAAGGTCGAACTTGTCGCCGAGATCGACGTCCCGCAGTACCGAAGGCTGGCCCATGGTTCCCTCCCCGACGACTGCGACAAGCACGGACCTCCCGATCCCGCTGACGCCTTTTTATGGCAGTAACGCTGACATAAATCAGCGGGACGGTCAATCAGTACCTATCCGCCGACTCTACCATCGGGTCACGATTCCGGATAAAGGTCGAGTGATGCAGACGTCATCCTTCGTCAGATGTGCCGCCGCCGTCCTCTTGGCCGCGAGTTTTGGAACCGTGGTCCTCGGGACCGCGGCGAAAGCCCATCCCCACGTGTTCGTCGGCGCCAAGGCCGAGATCGTCTACGACGCCGCCGGCAACGTCACGGCGATCCGCCATCTGTGGACGTTCGACGAACTCTATTCGAGCTATGCGAGCACCGGTCTCGACGCGAACAAGGACGGCCAGTTCAGCCGGTCCGAGCTGATGGAACTCGCCAAGACCAACGTCGAGTCCCTCGCCGAGTTCGGCTATTTCAGCGTCGCCAAATCGTCAGGCAGGAAGTCCGACTTCGCCGCACCGACCGATTATTGGCTCGAGGGCAGCGCGAGCGCGCTTACGCTCACCTTCACGCTGCCGCTGAAGGCGCCGGTATCCGGCCGAACCTTCACGCTGGAGGTCTACGACCCGACGTTCTTCGTGGCCTTCAGCTTCGCGGAGACGGCCGACGCGCTGACGCTGACGGGCGCTCCGACCGGGTGCAGCGCCAGCGTGCGGCGCCCGGCCAAGGACCAGCTCTCGACGACGATCCCCGACGCGATCGTCGAAACGCTCGGCGCAGGCTTCGGCGCCCAGTTCGCCACGCGTGCAACGGTGGCGTGCCCCTGAGATCGACCGATCCGGCACGGCTGGCCGTCCTGCGCGTGCTGGCTGCCGTGCTGCTGGCTGCCGTGCTGCTGACGGCGGACGACGGCCTCGCGCAGGCGCCGCGCAACCCCTTCGGCGTCGGCGGGGCGGAGGGCGCGGTGAACGCGGCGCCGGCGGGGTCGATCTCCGCCTATGTCCTCGCCAAGCAGGCGGAGTTCTACCGCGCGCTCGCCTCGGCCGTCCGCGCCGCGAAAGCCGACGGGACCGCCATCTGGGGCCTGCTCGGCATCGGCCTGGCCTATGGCGTGTTCCACGCCGCGGGGCCCGGCCACGGCAAGGCGGTGATCGCCTCCTACGTCGTCGCCAACGAGCGCGCGCTCGGGCGCGGCGCCCTCATCGCCTGTGCCGCGGCAGCACTTCAGGGCATCGTCGCCGTGGTCGTCGTGGGGCTGCTCGGCATTCTGCTGAGCACGACCGCGCGGCGGATCGATCAGGCCGTCGGCGTGGTCGAGGCGGCGGGCTTCGCGCTGATGGCCGCGATCGGTCTATGGCTGGTCATCGGCAAGACGCGCGCGCTCCTGCAGTCCCTCTCCGGCCGCACTCCGCCGGTCGGCGCGGCGCACGGCCATTTCCACATGCCCGGTCCGGAAGCGCTGCGCTGGACCACTGGCCAGACCCTCGCGGTGATCGCCGCGGCAGGGGCGCGGCCGTGTTCCGGCGCGATTCTCCTCCTGGTGTTCGCCCTGTCGCAGGGCATCTTCATGGCCGGTGTGGCCGGCGTGGCGGCGATGTCGTTCGGGACCGCTCTGACGACGAGCGCGATCGCGGCGGTCGCGGTGTTCGCAAAGCTGATCGCGGTTCGCCTGGCTTCAGGCCGCGGCCGGCTCGGGACGATCGCGCTGCGGCTGCTCGAGATCGCGGCGGCACTCATCGTGTTGCTGCTGGGACTGGCGCTTCTGACCGGGCAGATCGCGACGATCGGCGCGTAGGTCACGAACGCCCGGCGGCGAAGGTCCAGACACGGTTGGCGAGGAAGCTCCAGATCAGCACGAGCCCGGTGGTCAGGAGCTGCGCCGGCAGATAGGGCAGCCCGAGCCGGTCGACGAACAGATGCATCGCGAGCCAGGTCAGCCCGAAGCCCACGGCCGCGACGGCCGCGAACCGCCAGCCGGCCTCGTCATGAGGGCGGTCGCTGCGGAAGGTGAGCCGGCGGTTCAGCGCATAGGACAGCACGCCGCCCGCGACGTATCCCGCCAGCGTCGCCGGCACGGCATCGACGCCGCCGAGCTCGACCAGCCCGATCAGCAGCCCGTAATGCAGCGCGGCGACCACGACGCCGACGCCGAAAAAGGCGGTGAACTGGTGCACCAGGGCGCGCATCGGCACGGGCTCCGGCCGCTCCGGCGGCTGTTTCCTTTAGCGGGGACGTCCCTCAAGCGCGATAGGCGATGCGCAGGCCGCCCCAGTGCCGGCCGTTCACCATCACGGGTGCCGCGACCTCGCTGACGATGACGAGCCCGTCGACGCCCATGTCGCGCTGGTAGACCTGGATCACGAACGGTCGCGTGTTCCGGGCCACGCGCAGGCCGGCGCGATCGTCGAACATGCGCTTGTTGCGGCAGTTCTTGGTGTTCCACGCCGTATCGCCGCGTCGCTGCGGGAGCGAATTGGCTGCGACGTGGACCGGGATGTAGCAGTTGCGATCGATCGGCAGCACGAAGACGAGGCGCGGATCGAGGATCATCGCCTCGTCGATGAGCGTCCGGAAATGACGCTCGTAGAACGGCAATGCCGCCGTCTCGTACTGCTGCGGATCGGTGTCTGGCACGGGCGCGTAGTCCGGTGCGAACAGGGCCTTGTCCGGCACCTCGCCGACGGCGATGCCGCGTTCGAGGATGGCCACCGTCCGGGCCGCCTGATCCTGCGCGAACGCGATCATCGGCGCCCAGTCGTCGTGCGTCTGCCGCAGACGGGCCGCGAGCCGCTCCTCGACGGCGTCCGTGCGACCGAGGAAGGCGAGATGGATCCCCAGCGCGCTGACGTCGACGATCCGCGCTCCGATCGCACCGATGTCGGCCAGTTCGATCTCACCGATCTGTCCGGACGAGAGCCGGTCCGACGGGTCCGACTGGACGAGCAGTCCGCCGCCGCCGAGGTCGATCGTCCGTCCCGGCCGACGGCATCCTGGAAAGCGCATCTCGCAGGCGAGCGCGATGGGCAGCCGGTCGGACTGGCGGCGGTCGCCGGCTTCCGTCTGGCGGAGGAACGTCACCACCCGTTGCGACACCCGCGCGATGGAGGCGGCCATCCTGACCGTCTCCTGCTCGGCCTCGACGCCGATGTCGGCGACGTCACGGGCCCGATGGGTGACCGTATCGGTCTGCCGGACCACCTTGGCGGCGAAATCGGCACTTTCGGCCGCGCTCGTCGCGATGTCGGCCGATGTCGCCACCTGCTGGCCGACGGCGCCGGCCATCTCGACGAATCCGGGTTCGATCAGATCAACCAGACGCGCGATATCGCGAACCGCCTCGACGCTGCGGGTCGAGGTGTCGCGCAGGCGGTCCATCCGCTCGACGATCGTGCCGATGGCGACCTGCGTCTCGCGGGCGAGCGCCTTGACCTCGCTGGCGACCACGGCGAAGCCGCGGCCGGCCTCGCCGGCCCGCGCCGCCTCGATGGTGGCGTTCAGGGCGAGCAGGTTGGTCTGGCTGGCGATCCTGTCGATCAGGCCGAGGACGCCGCCGATGTCGCGGATGGCGCCGCTCAGGCCCTCGATGCCTTCGGACGCCTGCCGCGATCGCTGGCTCGCTTCCTGGACGTGGCTCAGCGAAAGCTCGACCTGACGGTTGAGCGAACTGCAGGCGGCGTTCATCTGTCCGATCGCGGTCGCGATCCGCCCAGCGAAGCCGTTGGCGGCCGCGGACGCCTCGGCGAGCGCCTCCGCGTCGCCCCGGATGCCGGTCGCGATCTCGGTGGCGCGCGCGATGCGCCGCCGGACGGCCTCGCTCGCGTGGCCCATCACCGACATGGCGAAGGCGATGTCGCGCTCGAGCTGGTCGATGCTTTCCTGCATCATGACGCCGGCTTCGTCTCCGGCCGGAAGCGGCGTTTCGACGAGTTCCGGCTGACGCTGCTCGGCGGCTTCAGGTTGCCGACGAGCGGCGACGCTGCCCGATCCGGCACTCGTCCAGGATCGCATGTAATCGGCAAGGGACATGGCGTCGGGTCCGGCGGTGCGTGTGAGAACGCCCCCGCGCACTTTCACCAGACGGGGTAAAGACGCAGTTAACGGCCGGAAACCCCTCGGTTAACGCGCCCTGTGCACGGGAGATCGGCACGACGGGCTGCCCCTTCCCTCGCCCCTCGCCAGCGGCTATAGCGGGCGTCCAGCCGCAAGCGTAGCCGACAGCTCTCGCGCGTGTTTCGCCGCACCCGTCGTCGCGCGCCGATCAACCGGAAGCAAAGCCAGGCGCGCCATGCCGAGACGCACCGACATTCACACGATCCTGATCATCGGCGCCGGACCGATCATCATCGGCCAGGCCTGCGAATTCGATTATTCGGGCACCCAGGCCGTGAAGGCGCTGAAGGCCGAGGGATACCGCATCGTGCTGGTCAACTCGAACCCGGCGACGATCATGACCGATCCCGAACTGGCCGATGCGACCTACGTAGAGCCGATCACGCCCGAGATCGTAGAGCGGATCATCGACAAGGAGCGCGGCGACCGCTCGAAGGGGTTCGCGCTGCTGCCGACGATGGGCGGCCAGACGGCGCTCAACTGCGCCCTTGC
>CAZVMY010000195.1:0-6089 GCA_964628955.1 uncultured Methylocystis sp. | reverse complement strand
GGCACCGACGACGCGCCCCGCCCGCACGATCGTCTCGACGAGATGCCGGCGTATCCGGATCGGCCCGAAGGACAGGATCTGGTTCGGGTCGGCGCCCGATACCGGTGGTGGTGCGGTCGGCAGCGTCGGCAGCGGGTTCGCGCGGCCCGAGGGAGGAACCGGCCGCGGCGGCAGGATGATGACGTCCTCGGGCAGCACGATCTGCGGCGGGATAGCCTGTGAAGATTGCCCGGCATCCAAGCCGGGCGGCCGCGGCCGGATGTCGGCGAGGGACGGATCGGCGTTCAGCGCGAAGAGCGTCGCCTGACGCGCCGCTTCCAGATCGTCCTCCACGGACGAGAGCACCAGGGAAGGTCTGGCCGGCGCGGAGGCGAGCACCGGAGCGTCGATCGCGGCCGCACGCTCGTCGCTCCGGCCCGACGAGAAGACGATCAGTGCGGCGAGCAGGCCGGCGGCGCAGAGGCCAGTCAGACCCGTGAGCAGCAGCAGCCGGACCGGCCCGGCCGGACGCGGTGCACGTGTCTCGATCAGAGCACCGACGGCGCTCCCGGCCGCAGATGCCGGCGCAGCGGGCGGTGCGGCCGGCAGGATTGCTGCACGCAGCGGCGCCAGCCAGTCCGGCGCGGCTGCAATCAGGGCTGCTGTCTCGGCCGCCATGCGCCGGGCCGTAGCGGACGGCACGGCAGTGTCCCGACCGATGGCGGCGGCCGCAGCGGCCTCGCCGCGTTCCGCGACGAGACGCAGCGCGTAGAACCAGAGCTGGAGAGCCGTCCGGCGCCGCTCGAACGGCGTCCCCGCGCACGGATAAAGCGCGAAGCTGCAATGCTCGCAGACCGCCGCGCGCAGCTTCGGTCGCGGGACGAACGTCGCGACGCGATTGCAGGCGGAGCAGGTCAGCCGTCCGCCGCCATGTCGCGCGCGCATCATCAGGTCGAGGCAGGCCTCTTCCGGAAACGCCGCGCCAAATTGCGTGTAGCGATCGCTCATCCCGGCCACCGCGGGCGCCGACGGAGCGCCGACGTGCCTCACGGTACCGTTACCGGGCCGGGCCGACAATGACGGCGTGCCGCGTTGGCGAACGGACCGTGTCTCAGCGCACCAGCAGCCCGAGACGCGCGACGTCCCGCAGGTGCTGCCGCACCGCGTCCGGCGTGACCGAGGCCGGGAGCGCCTCTGCTCCCGTAGGGTCGCCGGACCGGTCGATCCGGGCGAGGAACACGTTGAGGTCGTCCGTCAGCCGCTCGACCGTCCGCGTACCGTCCATCAGTTCGACGAACTTCCGCACGAGCACCCCGCCCAGATCGACGGTCCGGTGCCGCATGTCGGTCACCGCGGCGCCGGATTTCGCCTGGAGCCTGGCGAGGAGCGTCGTCTCGGGGCGCTCGGCGGGCTCCGTCGTCAGCCGAGGTGCCTCGAGATGGGCGTCGAGCAGTCCGGCCCGGAAGAGGGCTAGAAAGGCATCAGCGAGCTTCGCGCATTCGGCCGCGACGTCCTGCCCGGGCGCCCGGCCGACCGCGGCGATCGCCTCCTCGACGAGCCGGTCGTGGTGGATCGCACAGGGCCAGACGGCGCTCAGCCGGAACAGGGCCGCCTTGCACGACGGCAGATCCACGGAGAGCGCCACGCCGCCGTCGAACGCGAAGCGCACCACGCCGGGCACTGCCGGATCATGGGACCCCTCGACGGCGCGGGCGTCGGCGGCGAGGTGATAGGGTCGCAACGTGCCCACATCGAGCTGCCGGCGGAGCGGCACCGCCGCCCGGCAAAAGAGGCTCTCCCGGAATGGCCGGCCGATGACCAGATCGAGCGATTGCTCGAGGGTCACCGCATCCGCGCCCTCACCCTCGAACTGGCGCAGCAGCGTCGCCGCAGCCGGCCGCGCGCCTCCGAAGCGGTTCGGGAACGACGTCTCGGCAAGGAACTGCAGCCCGTGCGATGCGGCCCGCGCGGTGACGTCGGACAGCAGGAAAGCCTGCGCAGAAGGGTTCAGGTCGTCGTGGTACAGCACCTCGTCGGGAATCTCGGCGAGTTGCGCCACCCGACCCCGCAGCGCGACACCGTGCAGGCTGTCGGGGTCCGACGCCTCGGCATAGGCGCCGAGCGCGGCGCGCGCGACCCGGACCCGCTCGGCCGGTTCCTCGATGCCTCTGGTATGGAACAGCATGACGTCGCGGGCGATATCGCGAAAACGGCAGCCGGGCAGCGCATTGTAACTGACGTATCCCACCCCGTGCGGCGCGAGCAGGCTGCCGTAGAGCGCGAACAGCCTCTCCCGGACCGCATCGGGTACCCATGAATAGACGCCATGGGCGATGATGTAGTCGAAGGTCCCGAGGTCGGGACCGACGTCGAGAATGTCGCGATGCAGGAACTCGACGTTCGCCAGCCCGAGCCCGGTTGCAGCCGCCCTCGCCTGCGCGATGGCGCTGCCGGCGAGGTCGATGCCCACGAACCGGCTGTCGGGCTCGCGGAACGCCATGGGAACGAGGTTTCCTCCCGCGCCGCAGCCCAGTTCGAGCACGCGCATCCGGCCGCAGGGCGCCGGCGTCATGCCGTGGAGATGCGCCACCGTCGACAGGCGGGCGGGATGGGTCTGGGCGAAGGAATGCGCCGTGTAGGCCACGGCATCGTAGGCATTTTCGCGCACGCCGGTCATGGCGACTGCCTCCGCAGCCGGTGCGGCAGCCCGTCACCGGCACGCCGGACGCTAGTTCACCCGCGGGCGGTTCACAACGCCATGCCGACCGGCACAGGGCTTGACCCGGACGGTGCCCATAGACCACGACTTCGCCGATGAGCACTCTCGCGCCGGCGGCCGCACGGACGCTCGATGCCGTTCCCTGCATACAGGACCGCGCGATGCTGATCGCCTGCGGCGCGCTGGCACGCGAACTGAAGGCCGTCATCGCGCTCAATTCCTGGCGGCATGTCGACGTCACCTGCCTGCCCGCCGAACTCCACAACCGGCCGGAGCGCATCCCCGAGGCCGTGAGGATGGCCATCCGTGCCGCCCGGCCGACCTATTCCCGCGTGATCTGCCTTTATGGTGATTGCGGCACCGGCGGCCTTCTCGACCTTGTGCTGGCCGAGGAACGGGTCGAGCGGATCGAAGGGGCGCATTGCTATGCCTTCTTCGCCGGTCCCGACAGCTTCGCCGCGCTCGCGGCCGACGAACCCGGCACCTTCTATCTGACCGATTATCTCGTCCGGCACTTCGACCGGCTGGTCGTCACGGGCCTGGGCCTCGACCGGCATCCAGAGCTGATGCCGGATTACTTCCAGCATTACCGCCGGGTGATTCATCTGGTGCAGCAGCCCGACGAAGGCCTCGCGGCAGGGGCGAGGTTGGCCGCAGCGCGGCTCGGGCTGCCGCTGTCCACGGTGCCGACTGGCCTCGACGGCATCGGCGGCTTTCTCGCCCGGACGACCACGTGAGCGAGCATCTCGTCGTGTTCATGCCTTCGGGCCGGCGCGACGCGGTCGCCGAGGGTACGTCCCTTCTCGATGCCGCGCGCAGGATCGGCGTCGACCTCGACAGCGTCTGCGGCGGACGCGGCATCTGCGGCCGCTGCCGGGTGGGCGTCGGAGAAGGTGTTTTCGCCGGGCACGGCATCGTCTCGCGCGCGGCGCACGCCGGACCCAGAACGCAGCCGGAGGAGCGCTACGCGCGGCTCCGGGGCGGGCTGGACGGCGCCTGGCGTCTGGGCTGTCAGGCGCGGGTCGCGGGGCCACTCGTCGTCGACGTCCCGCCGGAGAGCCAGCGCCACCGGCAGGTCGTGCGCAAGGATCTGGTCGAGCGCATCATGATCGTCGATCCGGCGGTGCGGCCGCATTTCGTGACCGTCGAGCCGCCGAACATGATGGTGCCTGCCAGCGATCTCTCGCGGCTGCGCTTCGCGCTGGAGCGCGACTGGGCGCTCGTCGGGCTGGAGATTCCGCTCAGCATCCTGTCCGATCTGCAGAAGACGCTGCGGGCGGGCAACTGGTCGGTGACGGCCGCGGTCGCAGGGGGACGCAGGCTGGTCGCGGTCTATCCGGCGCTCGTCGAGAGGCTCTATGGCCTCGCCGTGGATGTGGGTTCGACGACGATCGCAGCGCATCTCGCCGATCTGTCGACCGGCGCGGTGCTGGCGTCCGCCGGCGTGATGAACCCGCAGATCCGCTTCGGCGAAGACCTGATGAGCCGTATATCACAGGTGATGCTGCATCCGGCGCGCGTCGGCGAGATGGCGAAAGCAGTCCGCGAGGCGATCGACGGGCTCGCCGGATCGCTCGCGGCTGAAGCGGCGATTTCGCGCGACCGCATCGTCGAGACGGTGATCGTGGGCAATCCGGTCATGCTGCACCTGCTGCTCGGGATCGACCCCACCGAACTGGGCGGTGCTCCCTTCGCGCTCGCGTTCGATCGCTCGCAGGATGTGCCGGCCCGCGACCTCGGGCTCGATCTCGCGCCGGGCGCGCTGGTCCATCTGCCGCCCTGCATCGCCGGGCATGTCGGCGCCGATGCGGCCGCGATGGTGCTGTCGGAGGCACCGCAGGATCGCGACGAGATCACGCTGCTCGTCGACGTGGGCACCAATGCCGAGATCGTGGTCGGGAACCGGCACAGGCTGCTCGCCTGTTCGTCGCCGACGGGGCCGGCTTTCGAAGGCGCGCAGATTTCCGGCGGCCAGCGCGCCGCGCCCGGCGCGATCGAGCGTCTGCGCATCGACCCGACCACGTTCGAGCCGCGTTACCGGGTGATCGGCAGCGCGTCGTGGTCGGACGAACCCGGCGCGCCGGATCTGCCCGTTACCGGCATCTGCGGTTCGGGGATCGTCGAGGCCGTGGCCGAACTCTTTCTTGCCGGTCTGCTGCGCGCCGACGGCTCGTTCGACCAGCACCGTCTCGGCAGCACTCCGCGGCTGGTCCCCGACGGGCGGACCCTTGCCTACGTGATCCGCGAGGCCGCTCCCCGCATCGCGATCACGCAGGGCGACGTCCGGGCGATCCAGCTCGCCAAGGCGGCCCTTCACGCCGGGGCGACCCTGCTGATGGAAAAGCTCGGCACCAGAACCCTCGATCGCGTGGTTCTCGCCGGCGGGTTCGGAAGCCACATCGATCCGGTTTACGCGCTGGTGCTCGGGATGCTGCCCGACTGCGACGTGGACCGCGTGGTGTCGGCGGGTAACGCCGCGGGCACCGGCGCGCTCATGCTGCTGCTCGATGCCGCGTCGCGGCAGGTTCTGGATCGGCTGGTCGACCGGATCGAGAAGGTAGAGACGGCGATCGAGCCCGACTTCCAGCGCTGCTTCGTCGACGCCATGGCCCTGCCGCACCGCACCGATCCCTATGTCCGCCTCGCGCGTCGCGTGCGTCTGCCGCCGCGTCCAGGCCCCGAGGACGGCTCGCCGCCGCGTCGCCGCGTGGCGCGCGCCTGACGCCCGACCGCCTTCACTCATCACCCCGGAACCGGCCGATGACCGCAACGCTCCTGGACGGCAAAGCGCTCGCGCAGACCTTGACGGTGTCGCTCGCGGAAGAGATCCGGACGCTGGCGGCGCGGGGCGCTCCGGTGCCCGGCCTCGCCGTCGTTCTGGTCGGGGACGACCCGGCGAGCCAGGTCTACGTGGCTTCCAAGGCGCGCCAGACCGTCGCCACGGGCATGCGTTCGGTCGAGCACCGGCTGGACGCCGATACGTCGGAGGCCGCGCTCCTCGCGCTCGTAGACCGGCTCAATGCCGACGACGATATCGACGGCATTCTCGTGCAGCTTCCGTTGCCGCCGCAGATCGATACCGACCGGGTGCTGAACCGGATCGACCCCGCCAAGGACGTCGACGGCTTCCACCCGATCAATGCAGGGCGGCTGATGGTGGGGCGGCCCGGGCTCGTGCCCTGCACGCCGCGGGGCTGCATGCTGCTGATCCGATCCACGGGACTTCCGCTCGCGGGGCTGCACGCGGTGGTCGTCGGGCGGTCGAACATCGTCGGCAAGCCGGTGGCGCAGCTGCTGATCGCGGCGAGCGCGACCGTCACCGTTGCCCATTCGCGGACGCGCGATCTGGCGAGCGTTGTCCACCGTGCCGACATCGTCGTCGCGGCGGTCG
>CAZVMY010000194.1:0-6100 GCA_964628955.1 uncultured Methylocystis sp. | reverse complement strand
AAGGAGGACACCGAAAGCACCGTTAAGAGACCATGGCCAGCCTGCGTCGGCAATCGGATTGTGCAGATATTGTGGCGAGCGGCCCGTTGCCCGATCGCAGCCGGCTTCTCAGGGCGGGGCGAGGGTCGAATCCTCCTGAAGGTCAGGTGGCCGGGCGGCGCGAGAGCAGGTCCCGGATTTCGGTCAGCAGGATCACGTCCTGCGGCGTGGCCGCCGGCTCGACCGGTGCGGCCTCCTGATTGCGCTTGAGCCTGTTCATGCCCTTGACGACGAGGAAGAGCACGAAGGCGATGATCATGAAGTTGATCACGATGGTGATGAAGTTGCCGTAGGCGAGAACCGCGCCCTGCTTTTTCGCCTCGTCGAGCACCGGGCTCCGGACGGCGCTGTTGAGGCCGACGAACACGTTCGAAAAGTCGACGCTGCCGAGCGAGCCGATGATCGGCATGATGATGTCGCCGACGAGCGAGTCGACGATCTTGCCGAAAGCCGCACCGATGATCACGCCGATGGCGAGGTCGACCACGTTGCCCTTGAGGGCGAAATCCCTGAATTCCTTCAACATCATCAGCACCTCGTTAGCGCGGTCCGACATGAATCGCGTCCCTGGCGAGGCTAGCCATGTCCCACGACGAATTGAAGCGGGGCCGGCGTCGCCGTGCGGCGGCCTTCGCGGAGTTCCAACCGCGCCCGGCCCGTCCTAGAATGGCAGGGAAGGGAGAGCCGAGCGGTGCTGCCGAACTGGGTCGTCATCGTCGTCGCGCTGAGCTACCTCACGGCGCTTTTCGCCGTCGCTCACGTCGGTGACCAGCAGGGCCGGCGCTGGCTCGAGGGCCGCAGGCGTTCGGTCGTCTACGCCCTGGCTCTGGGCGTCTACTGCACGTCCTGGACGTTTCTGGGTTCCGTCGGTCTCGCCTCCACCGAGGGCCTGAGCTTCCTCGCGATCTATCTCGGACCGGTCCTGGTGATCGGGTTCTGCGCCGCGTTCATGGGGCGGATCGTGCGGCTGGCGAAGCTGCAGAACATCACCTCGGTCGCGGATTTCATCGCCGCGCGCTTCGGCAAGAACCAGGGCGTCGCAGCGACGGTGACCGTGATCGCGGTCATCGGCGTGCTGCCGTACATCGCCCTGCAGCTGAAGGCGATCTCCGCCTCGATCGCCTTCTTCATCGGTCAGGCGGAAGGTCTGTCGGCGGTTCCGGAACCCTTCTACAGCGATCTCTCGCTGGGGATCGCGCTGATCCTCGCCTTCTTCGCCATGGCCTTCGGGACGCGCCACGTCGACGCGACCGAGCACCAGAACGGGCTCATGGTCGCGGTGGCGGCCGAGTCCGCCGTCAAGCTCGTGGCTTTTCTCGTCGTCGGCGCCGTCGCGGTCTGGGGCACGTTCGACGGCATCGGCGACCTCTGGGCGAAGGCGGCGGCGCGGCCCGACATCGTCGCGATCGTCACGAAACCGCCCGATCCCGCGACCTTCGCGTCGATGACCCTGCTCGCGGCGATCGCCATCGTCCTGCTGCCCCGGCAGTTCCATGTGGCCGTCGTCGAGAACCGGGCGATCAGCGACGTCCGGCGCGCGGCATGGCTCTTCCCGCTCTATCTCGTGCTGATCAACCTGTTCGTGGTTCCGATCGCCGTGGCCGGATTGCTGATGTTCCCGAGCGGCGCGATCGATCGCGATCTGACCGTGCTCGCGGTTCCCCAGGCCCATGGCGACGGGCTCGTGGCACTGCTCGCGCTGATCGGAGGATTGTCGGCCGCAACCGCGATGGTGATCGTCGAGTCGGTGGCGCTGGCGGTCATGGTCTCGAACCACGTCGTCGTGCCGTTGCTGCTGCGCCGCCGGGGCCACTCGGGTGCGCAGGGCGTGGAGGTGGCGGACATGGGCGCCATCGTCCTCATCGTCCGCCGCATCGCGATCGTCGTCGTGCTGCTGCTCGGCTACCTCTACTTCCGGACGTCGAGCCAGGCCGCGCTCGCCTCGATCGGCCTGCTCGCGTTTGCGGCCATCGCCCAGATCGCGCCGGCGTTCTTCGGCGGCCTCGTGTGGCGTCGCGCCAACGCGCGGGGCGCCATCGCCGGGGCCCTGCTCGGCATCGCAGCCTGGGGCTATACGCTGCTGCTGCCGAGTCTGGCGATTTCCGGGTCGAGCCTGCTGATGGACGGACCGTTCGGAATCGCAGACCTGAGGCCGACGGCCCTGTTCGGCCTCGACCTGCCGCAACTGGTGCATGGTGTGCTGGTCAGCCTCACCCTGAACGTGGCCGGCTTCGTCCTGTTCTCGCTGTCGCGGCGGCCGACCGCGATCGAGCACATGCAGGCCGGAAGCTTCGCGCTCGGCAGCGGCGAGGACGTGGCCGGCACAAACTTCCGGCTCTGGCGCGGCACCGTCACCGTCGACGAGGTGCGGCTGGCCGTGCAGCGCTATCTCGGGCCGGAGCGGACGAGCCGGTCGTTCGACGAGTTCCTCGCGGCCGAACGGATCAGCCCGGACGGCAGCCGCGAGGCCGACCCACGCGTCCTCCGGTTCGCCGAGCACCTGCTGGCCTCCGCCATCGGCGCGGCCTCGTCGCGGCTCGTCCTGTCGCTGCTGCTGCGCCGGCGCAACGTTTCGACCAAATCCGCCCTGAAGCTGCTGGACGACGCCTCCGCCGCCATCCAGTACAACCGCGACATCCTGCAGAATGCGCTCGATCACGCGCGGCAGGGCGTGACGGTCTGCGACCGCAACCTGCGGCTGGTCGCCTGGAATCGTGCCTTCCGCGATCTCTACGATCTGCCCGACGAACTGCTCCGGATCGGGGTCGGCATCGACACGGTCATCGCCTTCAACGCGGAACGCGGCACCTACGGGCAAGGGACCCGCGAAGCGTTCATTCATCAGCGCATCGAGAGCCTCGTCAACGCGACCGAGCCGGTGCGCCTGCGCCTCTATCCGTCCGGCACGGTCATCGAGATCCGCACCAATGCCCTGCCAGACGGCGGTCTGGTGACGACCTACACGGACATCACCGACAGCGTGCTCGCGGAGGAGGCCCTCGCCCGCGCGAACGAGACGCTCGAGCGCCGCGTTCACGAGCGCACCGAAGAACTCACCCGCGTCAACGGCGAACTGGCGAAGGCCAAGGCGGCAGCAGAGGACGCCAACCTGTCCAAGACGCGCTTTCTCGCGGCCGCGTCGCACGACATCCTGCAGCCTCTGAATGCCGCACGGCTCTACACCGCGTCGCTTCTGGAGCGGATGCCGCCCGACGAGAACGTCGATCTCGCGAAGAACGTCGACGCCTCGCTCGATGCCGTCGAGGAGATCCTCACCGCGCTGCTCGACATCTCGCGGCTCGACGCCGGGGCGATGCAGCCGGAGTTCAAGAGCTTCCGCATCGACGAACTGCTGCGGCAGCTGGCTCTCGAGTTCGAGCCGATCGCCCGTGAGCGCGGCCTTCGGCTCACCTTCGTGCGCTCGGGCGCAACGGTCCGCTCCGACCGTCGCCTCCTGCGCCGCCTGCTCCAGAACCTTGTCTCGAACGCGATCAAGTATACGCCGGAAGGCCGGGTACTGGTGGGTTGCCGGCGCCGCAACGGCGGCCTCTCGATCGAGATCTGCGATACCGGGCTCGGCATTCCGCCCGGCAAGCAGAAGGCCGTGTTCCGCGAGTTCCACCGGCTCGATCAGGGCGCGCGGGCGGCGCGCGGGCTGGGGCTCGGCCTGTCCATCGTCGAACGGATCGGCAAGATCCTCGGACATCCGGTCGGGCTTTCCTCGACGATCGGCAAGGGGTCGCGTTTCAGCGTCTTCGTGCCGCTCGCCGATGCGGTCCCGCTCACCGTGCTTCGCAGCGCACCGCAGCCGACGGCGGGGAACGCGCTTTGGGGTACTGGGGTGCTCTGCCTCGACAACGAGCCGTCGATCCTCGACGGCATGGCGCGGCTGCTGACCGGCTGGGGCTGCGTCGTCCACGTCGCGCCGAACCTCGCCGAGGCGCTGGACATGCCGTCGCTGGCCGCCGACCGCCGACTGATCCTGATCGCCGATTATCATCTCGATCACGGCAACGGACTGGACGCGATCGCTGCAATCCGGGCCGTCGCCGGTGTCTCGCTGCCGGCCATCCTGCTGACGGCCGATCGGTCGATCGCGGTCCGCGAAGCTGCTCTCGCGGCCGAAATCCAGGTGCTCAACAAGCCGGTCAAGCCGGCGGCGTTGCGGGCCGCACTCGCCCGCTGGCGCATGGCCCATCCGGTGGCGCCGCTCGTGGTCGCACCCGCGGCCGAATGAGCGGGAATTCGGCGCATGGACCTGGCCGGGCCGTCCGTGTTAGCCCGCGCTCATGAAGTCCCTCAAGCTGATCCGCTACGCGCTCTGGGCCGCGGTCGTCGCTCTCGGCGGCCTCGTCGCTGCGCTGCTGCTGCAACCTCAGCCGGAACGACAGGCCGCAGGCGGTGGCCGGATCGGCGGACGCTTCGTCCTCGCCAGCCAGACCGGGGAAACAGTCGACAGCGCCACGCTGGCGGGCAGGCCTTACGCGGTCTTCTTCGGGTTCACGCAGTGCCCGGACGTCTGTCCCACGACCATGTTCGAGCTGTCGGAGCGCCTGCGCGGCCTCGGTGACCGCGCGAAGGACGTCCGCGTCTTCTTCATCACCGTCGATCCGGAGCGCGACACGACCGACCTGCTGCGCGACTACCTCACCGCTTTCGATCCCCGGATCGTCGGCCTGCGCCCCACGCTCGAACAGCTTCCCGATCTCGCGCGGCAGTTCGCGGCGGTCTACGTCAAGGTGCCGACGGCAAGCGGCTACACGATGAACCACACCTCCTCGGTGTTCCTGTTCGACCGCCGGGGCGCTTTCGCGGGCACGATCGACATGCGCGAAAGCGTCGAGACACAGACTGCGAAGCTGGAACGCCTGATCGCCGGGTGAGGTCCTTCAGCCGGCCGGGATTGCGGCGGGCCGCGGACCGCCGGCCGCCCAGTCGAGCAGTTCGACCGTGTGCACGATCGGAATCGTCGTCGCCGTGCCGAGCTGCGTCATGCAGCCGATGTTGCCGGTCGCGATGATCTCCGGCTTCGTCTTCTCGATGTTGGCTATCTTGCGGGCCTTGAGCCGGCCGGCAATCTCCGGCTGGAGGATGTTGTAGGTTCCGGCCGAGCCGCAGCAGATGTGCCCCTCGGGCACGTCCCTCACGGTGTAGCCGGCGCGCTTCAGCAGCGTCTTGGGCAAGTCCCTGATCTGCTGGCCGTGCTGCATCGAGCAGGCGGAATGGTACGCCACGACCCGGCCGGTCGGCGGAGCGGCCGGAAGATCGAGCGTGGCGAGGTATTCCGTCACGTCCTTCGTCAGCGCCGACACCCGCTGGGCTTTCCCGGCATAGGCGGGGTCCTCGCGCAGCATGAAGCCATAGTCCTTGATGGTCGTGCCGCAGCCCGACGCCGTGATGACGATGGCGTCCAGCCCCTCGCCCTCGATCTCGGCCGTCCACGCGTCGACGTTGCGTCTCGCGAACGCGAGCGCGTCCGTCTCGCGCCCCATGTGGTGGACGAGCGCCCCGCAGCAGCCCTCACCCTTCGGCAGCACGACCTCGACGCCGGCGCGGTTCAGCAGCCGGATCGTCGCCGCATTGATGGAGGGTTTGAGCACCGGCTGGGCGCAGCCGGTGAGAAGCGCGACCCGTCCCTTGCGCTGCGCGGCCGGAATGGTCGCGGCGTTCCCGGTCTCGGCCAACGGCACCCGGTCGGGCGCGAGCGCCAGCATCGCGTCGAGCCGTGATCCGATGCCGGGCAGCCGGGCGAGCAAGGGCCGGAGCGGTTTCGACAGGCGCGCCGCGGCGATGGCCAGCCGGAAGCGCCCGGGATAGGGTAGCAGCAGCGCCAGCGCGCCCCTGAGCAGCCGCTCCGGCAGCGGCCGGCGGTAGGTCTGCTCGATATGCGCCCGGGCATGGTCGACGAGGTGCATGTAGTGCACGCCGGAGGGGCAGGTGGTCATGCAGGACAGGCAGGAGAGGCAGCGATCGACGTGGCGCACCACCTCCTGGCTCGCGGCCTTGCCGCTCTCCAGCATGTCCTTGATCAGGTAGATGCGCCCGCGCGGGCTGTCGAGCT
>CAZVMY010000193.1:0-6118 GCA_964628955.1 uncultured Methylocystis sp. | reverse complement strand
CAACGTGCTCCTCGCGATGGAGGAATGTTTGCGCCAACCAGGCCTTGCCGGGGTGATCGGGGAGGTGGCGAAATATTCGACTACTGCCTCCAAGCGCCTGCAGCTTGCAGCAGAAAGTTCGGGCGTTGCCGCCTTCGTCTTCCGGCGCGCTTCCAAGGTTGAACAGGCCGTCGAGGGAACGGCGGCCGCAACGCGTTGGCGAGTAACGGCTCACCCAAGTGAAGACCTCGGCATTCCGAGCCTGGGGCGACCACGCTGGCGGGTTGAGCTGGAACGCGTGCGCGGCGGAAATCCGCACAGCTGGATTGTGGAGGGCTGCGATGCGACGGGTCGTATCGCTCTTCCTGCCGCACTGGTCGACCGACCGGCTGCGCAGGAAGAACGCAAATTCGTCGCCTGAGCGGCACGATCCAATCGCCTGCGATGCGCCGCTGGTGACGGCCATCCCGGTCCACGGTCGCCGCGTCATCGCAGCGATCGATGCTGGCGCTCGCGCTCTCGGCATCAAACCAGGAATGACAGTCACAAAAGCGCGCTCGCTGGCGCCAGAACTCCGGGTGGTCGATGCGGAGCCCGATGCGGATCTCGAGGGCCTGCGCCGTCTCGCGCTCTGGGCAGGTCGGCGCTACTCACCGTTTGTGTCCCCCGATGCACCGGACGGGCTCTGGCTCGACATCACGGGTTGCGCGTCGCTGTTCGGGACGGAGAAGGCGCTCCTAAAGGATCTTCATCGTCGCATCGCGGCGTCCGGGCTCTCGGTGCAAATCGCGGTTGCCGACACTGCGGGCTGTGCTCACGCCGTTGCGCGGCATGTCCCTGCGGGTCGGCCCGTCACAATCGAGCCCGGAGATCACCGCAAGGCGATCGCGATTCTGCCGATATCGGCGCTCCGACTTCCCGGAGGTGATGTCGAAGCCCTGCGAAAACTGGGGTTCGAACGCATTGAGCAGCTCATCGACGCGCCGCGGCCACCGCTTGCCAAGCGGTTTGGTCGTGAGCTGCATCGACGTCTCGACCAGGCGTTGGGGACGCTCCATGAGCCGATTGATCCGGTCTTCCCCGAACACCTTCCAAAGGCTCGGCGGGGTTTCATGGAGCCTATCGCGACACCGGAAGCCTTCGCCTTGGTAATTGGCGACCTCGTGTCCGATGTCGTCGACCAGCTCAGCCACATCGGCAAGGGCGCACGCCGGCTCGATTGCTATTTCCATAGGGTCGACGGACACAATCAGGCGGTCCGGGTCGGAACAGCCGCCGCGTCTCGTGATGCGCGCCATCTCGCCAAGCTGCTCTGCGCCAAAATCGAGACGATCGAGCCGGGCGAAGGCATCGAAGCCATGACGTTGGTCACCCCGCTCGCCGAAGCTCTGGGTTCAACACAGTGCGAAGGGCTCGAGAGCCTCGGGCGTCAGGGTCCAGACCTCGCGGCTCTGGTCGATGCTCTCGTCAATCGGTTCGGCCAACGCAGCCTTCACCGGGTCAGTCCACAAGCGAGCGCGATGCCAGAGCGCTCCACGACCATGCTGCCGGCCCTGAGCAAAATCACCGATGCGGGATGGGATGATGACCTGCCCCGCCCGGCTCGGATGCTGCATCGGCCCGAGCAGATCGAAGTGATTGCGCTTCTGCCGGACGATGCTCCGCGCATGTTCATCTGGCGGCGCAAACGATACCGTGTGACCCAGGGAGACGGCCCGGAACGCCTCCATGGCGAATGGTGGCGTGAGAGCGGGATTGAAGCTGAAAAGGCCCTCACCGTCCGCGACTATTATCAGGTCGAGACCCAGACGGGTGGCCGCTACTGGCTGTTTCGCTTAGGCGACGGGACCAGCCATGCCACCGGCAACATGCGCTGGTTCATCCATGGCGCATTCGCATGACAAGCGATGCTCGCTATGTCGAGCTGCAGGTGACGACGCATTTCAGCTTCCTGCGCGGCGCGTCATCGCCCGAAGAGCTGTTCGCCGCCGCGGCTCTGCTGGGACTGCCTGCGCTCGGCATCGTCGATCGCAGTTCCGTGGCGGGCGTCGTGCGGGCCTGGGACGCCGAGAAGACGACAGGCGTGCGTTCGATCATCGGTTGCCGCCTCGATCTCGTGGATGGCACCGCCTTTCTCGTCTACCCGACTGATCGCACCGCTTATGGGCATATGTGCCGCTTACTGAGCATCGGCAAAGAGCGCGCCGGAAAGGGTGCCTGCCACCTTGACTGGTCCGACCTCGAGCAATGGCATGAGGGCCTCATTGCGATCCTCGTTCCGGACCGCGCGGATACAGTGGCCGAAGGGGCGCTCGCGCGCGCCAGGAGGATCTTCCGAGATCGCCTATATCTGGCGCTATCCATTCGCCGCCGGCCGAAGGACGCGATCCGACTGCGCGATCTCGCGAACATGGCGGCCGCCGCCCACGTGCCGACCGTCGCCACCAATGATGTTCTCTACCATTCGCCAGATCGGCGGATGCTGCAGGATGTCGTGACCTGCGTCCGGGAGCGATGCACGATCGACGAGCTTGGCGATCGGCGGGAGCGATTTGCAGACCGCCACCTGAAGACCGGCGAGGAAATGGAGCGACTCTTCCGCCGTTACCTCAAGGACGCCACCCCGGTCTCGCGCACGCTGGAGGTGGCAAAACGCTGCACGTTCAGCCTTGAGGAGCTGCGCTACCAATATCCGGACGAGATCAGCGTTCCTGGTCGAACGCCGCAGGTAGAGCTGGAGCGGCTCACCTGGGAAAAGGCGCCCGAGCGCTATCCTGAAGGGATCGAGGGCAAGGTCCGCACCCAGCTCGAGCACGAATTGAAGCTGATCGCAGATCTGGAATACGCACCGTATTTTCTGACGGTCCATTCGATCGTCGCCGAGGCGCGGCGGCGTGAGATCATTTGTCAGGGGCGAGGGTCGGCGGCGAACAGCGCGGTTTGCTACGTGCTCGGCATCACGTCGATCGATCCTGTCCGATCTGAGCTTCTGTTCGAGCGCTTCGTTTCGGCCGAGCGGCGTGAGCCGCCCGATATCGATGTCGATTTCGAGCATGAGCGCCGCGAGGAAGTGATCCAGTGGATTTATGAGACCTACGGACGGACGCGGTCTGCGTTGACGGCGGTCGTGACCCGCTATCGTGCGCGCGGCGCGGTCCGCGACGTCGGCAAAGCGTTGGGTCTCAGCGAGGACATGACGGCCGGCCTCTCCGGTGCGGTCTGGAGCTGGAGCCGCGAGGGCGTCGAGGAAAAGCATGCCGAGGAGCTCAACATGGACCTCAGCGATCGGCGGCTCGCGCTGACTCTGGAGCTGGCGCGACAGCTCATCAATACCCCGCGACATCTATCGCAGCACCCAGGCGGGTTCGTGCTCACCCGCGATCGGCTCGACGAGCTCGTTCCGATCGAGCCAGCGGCGATGGAAGACCGACAGGTCATCGAGTGGGACAAGGACGATATCGACCTATTGGGGTTCATGAAGGTCGATGTCCTAGCCCTCGGCATGTTGTCGTGCATGCGGAGGGCGTTTGAATTTCTCTCGGCCGACAAAGGGGTGAAACTCGATCTCGCCACGATACCGGCAGAGGATCCGGCGACCTATGCGATGATCCGCAAAGCAGACACTTTGGGCGTTTTCCAGATCGAGAGTCGCGCGCAGATGGCTTCCATTCCGCTGATGGCGCCGCGTACCTTCTATGATTTGGTAATTCAGGTGGCGATCGTCCGCCCGGGACCGATTCAGGGCGATATGGTCCACCCTTACCGCCGGCGGCGAAACGGCGAGGAGGAGGTTACCTACCCCACCGAAGAGCTTCGACGGGTGCTCGAGAAGACCTTGGGCGTACCGCTGTTCCAGGAGCAAGCGATGCGCGTGGCGATCGAATGCGCCGGGTTCACGGCGAGCGAGGCCGATCTTCTGCGCCGCGCGATGGCGACCTTCAAGCTGACGGGCGGCGTCTCGCATTTTCGGGACAAGCTGATCGATGGGATGGTCAGCCGGGGGTACGATCAGGAATTCGCGGAACGTACCTTCAAACAGATTGAAGGGTTCGGCTCATACGGCTTTCCCGAGAGCCATGCTGCGAGCTTTGCGCTTATCGCGTATGCCAGCAGCTGGATGAAGTGCCACCATCCAGACGTGTTCTGCGCCGCATTGCTGAACGCGCAACCGATGGGCTTCTACGCGCCAGCGCAGATCGTGCGCGATGCTCGCCAACACGGTGTTGAGATCCGCCCCATCGATGTAAACCACAGCCGGTGGGACTGCACTCTGGAACCAGCCAAAGGCCGCTACCTGGCCGTCAGGTTGGGTTTCTGCATGGTCCGCGATCTAGCGAACGGCGATGCAGCAGTGATCGTGACCGCACGCGCGGACACACCCTATGAAAGCGTCGAAGAGATTCAGCGCCGGGCCGGCGTCGGCCGCGGCGCTCTCGACCGGATCGGAGAGGCGGATGGGTTTGGCTCTCTGGGCAGCAATCGGCGCGAAGGGCTTTGGAGTGTGAAGGGGCTTGGCAATGCCGCGCTGCCACTGTTCGCCGCCGCAGACGAGCGCGAGGGCAAGCTCCGACAGGAGGCAATCGAGCCAACCGTTATCCTAGCGCCGATGGGCGAAGGCGCCGAGGTGGTCGAGGATTATCGCGCGTCTGGTTTGTCTTTGCGCGCGCACCCGCTGGCTTTTCTCCGCGACGAACTTCGCGCCCGCAAAATGATAACCTGCGAGGAATTGCAGAAGGTGAAAGACGGCCGCTGGGTCAATCTCGCCGGCATCGTACTGGTCCGGCAGAAGCCGGGCTCGGCAAAAGGGGTCATGTTCATCACGCTCGAGGACGAGACCGACGTCGCCAACCTCGTCGTGTGGACCAACGTATTCGAGACAAACCGACGCATTGTCCTCGGCGCCTCGATGATGGGAGTGCGCGGCCAGGTGCAGCGCGAGGGAAGCGTGATCCATCTGATCGCTCAGCGGCTGGAAGACCTGTCACCGCTGCTGGCGAGCGTCGGCAATCGCGCCGACGTCGCCGACGTCTATCGGGTGAGCCGTGCGGACGTGGTGAAAAACCCCATGCGTCCCGACCCCAGAGATCCGATCCAGCCTCCGCTCGGCAGGGCGCCCCGCGACATTTTCATTCCAGATTTGCGATTGGGGTCCGGCATCCTCCCCGGCCAACCAACAGAGAGCATAAAGGTGAAACCGCGAAATTTTCGCTAATCTGTCCGATGTCGTACAGGGATTTCATGAATGAAGGACCAAAAACCGTTATCGACCTGGTCGACAAGTTCGCGGTGAACACGATCGTCTGGCTGCGATCACTACCGGAGGACGAGCTGGGTCCGTCTCGCCGTATGGTGGAGGACATCGAAGCTCTCGCGGAGCGCGGCGGGCCGTTCAAGTTCGAGGAAATTGTCGTGTGTTCGGCGTCCGAGATGCTGACAGCGCTCGCTACACTCGCTGCGCGCTGCCGGGGAGATCTTCGGCCAATCCTGCATTTCGATTGCCACGGGTCGGAGGAATTGGGACTGTTGCTCGCGCCGAGCGGTGATCGCATCGGATGGGCGGAACTCACGACAGCGCTACGCGAGATCAATATCGCGGCGGAGAATAATGTTTGTTGTATCTTCGGCGTTTGCTTCGGCATGTATCTGTCGACCGCACTGTCGGTCACCGAGCCGACCCCTTACTTTCTAACGATCGCGCCGGAACGCGAAGTCAGTGTAGGAGAGCTGGAAGCGCGTTTCCCGCCATTCTATGAGCGGCTTTTCGAAACCGGGAACATTACGCAGGCCTATAGAGAGCGGCTGGTGGAGGTGCTCAGCATCTTCCAGTGCCAGGAAATCTTCGGGAAGGTGTTTGCAACCTACATCGTCAATCATGGGAGCGGCGCAGCGATATCGGCGCGACGGGAAAATCTGATCACCAAACTTCTCAGCCGGCGGGGCATTTCGGTCGCCACACCCAAGCAGCTTCGTGACGTGCGAGCGCAGATGAAAGTGGGCCTGAAGCTCAGCCAAGACATCCTTGACCGTTACGCGTCGGTCTTCCTCATCGGTCGCAAGGCTGGCCTTGACCTTGAAGGCGTTGAGAAGCTGGCTAAGGTGTATCGGAGGCGACGGGACGCCCGGCACGAAGGAGCGGCGC